>NZ_JACHFK010000002.1:300000-427827 GCF_014201805.1 Deinococcus metalli
CAGGAGGAGGGAGGCGGTACGGAAGCGGGCGGGGGAGCTGTGGGTCATGTAGTGTCCTCGGGTGCGGTCCGATGTGCGGCGTGCAAGGGAGAACAACCGAGACGTCCTGTCCGGTTGAGAAAATCCGCTGCTGTGAGGGGGAGATGGCGGCGCCCGAAGAGAAGTCTTACCGGGCATTCACGTGCCTCGGAATTACGTTAACGAAACCTTATGAAAGCCTCGTGTACGTCTGGCTGTGAGAAATTCAGCGTTCCACGTTCGGATTGCCGTCGGTCAAGACGATTTTCGCCGTGTAGGTCAACGTCAGCAACTCAACATAGATCGGCGCGGCTGAACAGGGCCCTTGAAAACGTTCTCATGTTGCACGGTCTCATATGGAGGCGCCTTTTCGAAAGTGCGTTGTCGTCGGCAAAAAGGATGATGGACCACCTTGATATTGTCTAGACATCAGCCATCAAACAGGATCGTCCAGCCGGCTCGACCTTGGAGGGAGAGCACCGACGTCCGGCGACCTATTTCGCCAAAAAGCATGGCTGGCACGTCGGAAACAGAGATATCTGGGGGAGCGAAGCATGTCCAGCATACGCCTGCCGCACGCCCGCGGCTTCTCATGTCCAGTCAGCCGATCAGATGGGAATCAGGGAGCTGTGATTGGTCTGGAGGCGGCTTGCCCGCCATGCGCGACGCCAAGGTAGACGACCCACTGGACACTGCGTCAGGTGCGTACACGCGAGGAGGACTCGATGGGCCACCCAGATTGGCCCCGTCGAGTCCTCTCAAAGCCGTACCCAGATCAACGGACGATTTCCTATTCGCCTGGTCCAGGGCGAGCGAGCGTCAGTGTTCCAGCCGCTCCCGCTCTGCCAGGAGGTCCTCGATGGCGTCCGCGAGGTGCTCGTCCCCGATGTGATGGTCGCCGCGTTCCACGCGTAGCTGGTGGGCGCGCATCAGGACGTCCGCGGCGCGGTGGCCCTCCGGCGTCTCGAACTTGTAGCACGCGAGTTCCACCTTCATGCCGTTCGGGTCCTGCAGGTAGATGGAATTCATGAAGCCGCGGTCACGCTCGATGAAGTCGATGCCGCGCTCCCGCAGCCGCGCGGGCACCTGCGTGAAGGTGGCGCGCGAGACGTTGAACGCCAGGTGCTCCATGCTGCCGACCTCACGCGGGGCAGGGCGACGGGCGTCCACGCGCTCCTCGTTCGTGAACACGGTCAGCAGCCGGCCGTCGCCGGGATCGAAGTACAGATGGCTCTCGTCGGCCTTGCCGAGGTTGGGCTGCTCAAAGATGAACGGCATGCCGAGCACGCCCTCCCAGAAGTCGAGGGCGCTCTGGCGGGTCGAGCCGACGATCGTGATGTGATGGACACCCTGCACCTGAATCTTTCGCACGCGGACACCTCTGCGCCGATGTTAAACGTTCTGCGCGGATCTCTCCTGCGGTCCGGTCACACCGTCCGGCGGAAGCTGATAGCCCGCTGCCAGCTCCCGGTACGCCTGCACCTGCCCGGCCTGCCACGCCGCGCCCTGCCCGAGTTCCTCCGCCAGGATCGCGGCGACGCGCGGCGCGGCCTCGGCGCTCGCGCGGGCGTTCAGCAGCAGGGCACGCAGCCGGCGGGAGAGCACGTCCTCGACCGTCCGGGCCTGCTCGGCCTGCGCGGCCCAGCGCACCTCCGCCTCGGTGTAGGGCAGCTCCGGGTGCAGGAGGGTGTCGGCGCCCGGCAGGGCCTGCACCCACTCGGCGTCCGTGCCGTAGACCTTCCAGTGGTCCGGCAGGGCCGCGGTGGTCGCGCCGTGCAGGGCCAGGCCCTCGGTCACGCTCAGGCGGGCGGGCAGGCCCGCCAGGGCGGCGGCGCGGTTCACGGTGTCCTCGCCCATGCGGCGGTACGTCGTCCACTTGCCGCCGGTCAGGGTGATCAGGCCGCCGTCCGAGATGCGGATCACGTGGTCGCGCGAGATCGCCTTGGTGTCGGTGCCCTCGGCGGCCTTCACCAGGGGGCGCAGGCCCGCGTACACGCTGCGGACGTCGGCGCGGGTGGGCGCGGGCTCCAGATACTGCGCGGCGGTGCGCAGGATGAACTCGATTTCCTCGTCCAGCGCGCGGGGCTCCGCGCTCACGGAGGGCACGGGGGTGTCGGTGGTGCCGATCACCACGTGGTCGTGCCACGGCACGGCGAACAGCACGCGGCCGTCGTCGGTGCGCGGCACCATGACCGCGCTGTCGCCCGGCAGGAAGGCGCGGTCGACCACCACGTGCACGCCCTGGCTGGGCGACAGCATGGGCTTGGCCGCCGGGTCGTCCATGCGGCGCACGTCGTCCACGAACACGCCGGTGGCGTTCACGACCACCTTCGCGCGCACGGCGTGCTCCGCGCCGGTCTCGTCGTCGCGGAAGCGGGCACCGACGACCTTCTTGCCCTCCTTGATCAGGCCCACGACGGGCGCGTGGTTCACGGCGACGCCGCCGAAGTTCTCCAGCGTCCTGAGGAGGGTCACGGCGAGCCGCGCGTCGTCGAACTGGCCGTCGAAATACAGGATGCCGCCCTTGAGGTCCTGCGTCCTGAGGGTGGGCGTGCGCTCCAGCGCCTGCCCGCGCGTGACGTAGCGGCTGGGTTTCAGGTTGAGCTTGCCGGCGAGCAGGTCGTAGACCTTCAGGCCGATGCCGTAGAAGGGCGCAGCCCACCACTTGTACGCGGCGATCACGAAGCCCAGGTCGCGCACGAGGTGCGGGGCGTTCTTCTTCAGCAGGCCGCGCTCATGCAGCGCCTCGCGCACCAGCGAGACGTTGCCCTGGGCGAGGTAGCGCACGCCGCCGTGCACGAGCTTGGTCGAGCGGCTGGACGTGCCCTTGGCGTAGTCGTGCGCCTCGAGCAGCAGGGTGGAGTACCCGCGCGTGGCGGCCTCCACGGCGGTGCCCAGCCCCGACGCGCCCCCGCCAATGACGAGGACGTCCCAGACGTCGGGCGTGGTGGCAGCGGTCAGGATCTCGACTCGGGTCATGGCAGTCCTTGAATGGAGAAGTGGGGCGGGCAGATGAACACCCGTTCAAGCCATTTGAACATACGTTCAGAGTATGGTCAACGGTCAGACGCTGAGCGCGCCCTCATGGTCGGGACGGGCCCAGTCACGGCTGCGCTCCACCGCCCGCTTCCACGTGCCCAGCCGCGCCGCGCGCTCGTCCGCGCCCAGTCGCGGCTCGAAGCGCTGATCCACCCGCCACAGCGAGCGCAGTTCCGCGTCGTCCGCCCAGAAGTCCACTGCGCGGCCTGCCAGGAACGCCGCGCCCAGCGCGGTGGTCTCGGTGACCTGTGGGCGCACCACCGGCACGCCCAGGATGTCGGCCTGGAACTGCATCATCGCGTCGTTCACGCTGCCGCCGCCGTCCACGCGCACCTCGCTGACCGCCGTGCCGCTGCGGCGCACGTCCTGCTGCATGGCCTCCAGCAGTTCCGCGCTCTGGAAGGCCACGCTCTCCAGCGCCGCGCGCGCCAGGTGCGCCGCCGTCGTGCCGCGCGTGAGGCCCACCACCGTGCCGCGCGCGTAGGGGTCCCAGTACGGTGCGCCCAGGCCCACGAAGGCCGGCACCAGGACCACGCCGCCAGTGTCCGGCACGCTGGCGGCCAGCGCCTCGACGTCCGCGCTCGACCGGATGATGCCCAGGCCGTCGCGCAGCCACTGCACGACCGCGCCGCCCACGAACACGCCGCCCTCCAGCGCGTAGGTGCGCTGCGCGTCCCGCTGCCACGCCACGGTGGTCAGCAGGCGGTGCTGTGACTCCACCGCCTCCGTGCCGGTGTTCAGCAGCATGAAACAGCCGGTGCCGTAGGTGTTCTTCGCCATGCCCACGTCCACGCACACCTGCCCGAAGGTCGCGGCCTGCTGGTCGCCCGCGATCCCCGCGATGGGCACCTGCGCGCCCAGCAGCCCCGGCGAGGTGGTGCCGTAGACCTCCGAACTGCTTCGCACCTCGGGCAGTATGGCGCGCGGCACGTCTAGGACGGCCAGCAGCTCGTCGTCCCATCCGCCCGTGTGGATGTCGTACAGCAGCGTGCGGCTGGCGTTGCTGGCGTCCGTGACGTGCAGTTGGCCGCCGGTGAGCTGGTAGACCAGCCACGAGTCCACCGTGCCGAAGCACAGCTCGCCGGCCTCGGCCCGCGCCCGCGCGCCCGGCACGTGGTCGAGCAACCAGCGCACCTTCGTGCCGGAGAAGTACGCGTCCAGCACCAGCCCGGTCTTGCGGCGGAACAGTTCGGTGTGCCCGGCGGCGGCCAGCTCGTCGCAGAACGCGGCCGTGCGGCGGTCCTGCCACACGATGGCGTGGTGGATCGGCTGCCCGGTGCGGCGATCCCACACGACCACCGTCTCGCGCTGGTTCGTGATCCCGATGGCCGCGAGATCCGACGCCCGGATGCCCGCGCTGCTCAGGGCCTCCTGCATCACGCCGCTCTGTGTGCTCCAGATCTCCAGCGCGTCGTGCTCCACCCAGCCGGGCTGCGGAAAGATCTGGCGGAACTCCTTTTGCGCCCGTGCCCGCACTTGCCCCTGCCGGTCGAACACGATGGCGCGGCTGCTGGTCGTGCCCTGATCCAGGGCCAGGATGTAGTCGGTCATAAGTTCCTGCTCATGGGCTCATGCTGCTCCTCCTGGAAAAAGTGGTCAACGAGGACGCCCACCGTGCCGCCGACTGGGCGGACGCGGCACGGTGGAGTCCTGCACTCGGTCTAGGGGCTTACTTGACCTTGCCCTCCTTCCAGTGCTGCAGCAGCGTGTTGTACGCCACCGTCTCGCCCTTCTCCTTCTCGTTGGCGAGCTTCGGGTACGGCGCGCCGGGCTGGTCGAACCAGTACTGCGCGGTCTTCTCCGGGTTCAGGATCGGGGCACAGCGTTTCATGCCGGCGCGTTGCAGGCGGGCCAGCACCTTGTCCTGCGCGGCAGCCAGCGAGTCCATGGCCTGCTGCGGCGTGACCTCGCCGGCGGCGGCGGGCGCGATCGACTGCCACCACAGCTGCGCCATTTTCGGGTAGTCCGGGATGTTCGTGCCGGTGGGGGTCCACGACACGCGGGCGGGCGAGCGGTAGAACTCGATCAGGCCGCCGTACTTGTTCGCGTTGTCCGTGAAGTACTTGCTCCGGATATCGCTGTCGCGGATGAAGGTCAGGCCCACGATGCTCTTTTTCAGGCTGACCGTCTTGCTGGTCACGAACTGCGCGTACAGCCACGCCGCCGCCGTGTTCTTGGGCGCCGTGCTCTTGATCAGCGTCCACGAGCCCACGTCCTGGTACCCCAGCTTGGTGCCTTCGCGCCAGTACGAACCGTGCGGGCTGGGGGCCATGCGCCACTTCGGCGTGCCGTCGGCGTTCACGACCGGGAGGCCCTTTTTGACCATGTCGGCGGTGAAAGCCGTATACCAGAAGATCTGCTGGGCGATGTTCCCCTGCGCCGGCACCGGCCCGGACTCGGAGAAGGTCATGCCGCCCGCTTCCGGCGGCGCGTACTTCTTCAGCCACTCGACGTACTTGGTCAGCGCATACACGCTGGCCGGGCCGTTGGTGTCGCCGCCGCGCGTGACGCTGGAGCCCACCGGGTGGCAGTCCTCCACGCGCACGCCCCACTCGTCCACCGGCAGGCCGTTGGGGATGCCCTTATCGCCGTTGCCGGCCATGCTCAGCCACGCGTCGGTGAAGCGCCAGCCCAGCGAGGGATCCTTCTTGCCGTAGTCCATATGCCCGTAGACCTTCTTGCCATCGATGGTCTTCACGTCGTTGGTGAAGAAGTTGGCGATGTCCTCGTACGCGCTCCAGTTGACCGGCACGCCCAGCTCGTAGCCGTACTTGGCCTTGAACTGTGCCTTCAGGTCGGGCCGCGCAAACCAGTCGGCGCGGAACCAGTACAGGTTGGCGAACTGCTGGTCGGGCAACTGGTAGAGCTTCTTGTCGGGCCCGGTGGTAAATGAGATCCCGATGAAATCTTTGAGGTCCAGCGTGGGCGAGGTCACAGCCTTACCGGCCCCCGCCATGTAATCGCTGAGCGGCAGCACGAAGTCGTTGCGCGAGTGCGTGCCGATCAGGTCAGAGTCGTTGATGTACGCGTCGTAGATGGTTTTGCCGGACTGGAACTGCGTCTGGAGCTTCTCGATCACGTCGCCTTCCTGGATCAGGTCATGCTTGACCTTGATCCCGGTGATTTCCGTGAAGGCCTTGGCCAGCACCTCGGACTCGTACTTGTGGGTGGTCAGCGTCTCGGAGGCCACCGTGATGGTCATGCCCCGGTAGGGCTTGGCGGCATCGATAAACCACTGCAGTTCCTTCTGCTGCTGCGCCTTGCTCAGCGTGGACGGCTGGAATTCGGAGTTGATCCACTTGGTCGCGGCGGCCGTGTTCGCGCCGCTCGACTGCCCCTGCGCCGTCACACTGAGGGTCGCGACGACGGCGGTGGCGAGTGCGCCAGTGATCAGCAGACTGTTGCGGACGAAACCTTGCTGGCGTCTGTTCATGGGGCCTCCGGGTAGTGCATTGGGCGGTCTCCGGCATGGTGGCCGGGCGTACAGGTGGACTGTCTCGGGACGAAGCGCGCCGTACCACGGACGGACAGCGTGATCCGTGGGCCATCAGGGGAAGGAGCGTGGTCAGGTCGTACGGTCGGGCCTCAGCCCCAGCGCATCGTCACCCCCAGCCAGATCAGCGAGAGGGTCAGGCCGATCAGTGGAGAGGCGTCGGTCACGCCCCACCATGTGAGGTTGATGGCAAGCAGGCCCAGCATGGCAATGTAGAAGCGGTCGCCCCGGTCGGTCGGTATCGGCAGGAAGCCCTTGCGGGTCACGGGCGGGGAACGCACGTCCATGACCGTGAGCACGGCGATGCACGACACGATAAGGATCACGAAAATGGCGGTGGGCAGTGTCCAGGCCATCCAACTCATAGGCGTCCTCCCAGTGTGCTCATCAGACCCGTCCCAGGGCGAAGCCCTTGGCGATGTAGTTGCGGACGAAGTAGATCACCAGGGCACCGGGCACGATGGTCAGCACCCCGGCGGCGGCCAGCAGGCCCCAGTCCATGCCAGACGCGCTGACGGTGCGGGTCATGACGGCCGCGATGGGCTTGGCGTCCACCGAGGTCAGCGTGCGGGCCAGCAGCAGTTCGATCCAGCTGAACATGAAGCAGAAGAACGCGGTCACGCCGATCCCGCTGCGCACCAGCGGTATGAAGACCCGGAAGAAGAAGCGCCCGAAGGAGTAGCCGTCGATGTACGCGGTCTCGTCGATCTCGCGCGGTACGCCGGACATGAAGCCCTCCAAAATCCACACCGCCAGCGGCACGTTGAACAGCAGGTGCGCCAGCGCCACGCCGATGTGCGTGTCGAACAGTCCCACCGACTGGTACAGCTGGAAGAACGGCAGCAGGAACACGGCCGGCGGGGCCATGCGGTTCGTGAGCAACCAGAAGAACAGGTGCTTGTCGCCCTGGAACGAGTAGCGCGAGAACGCGTACGCGGCGGGCAGCGCGATGGCCAGCGAGATCACCGTGTTCAGCACCACGTAGGTCAGCGAGTTCAGGTAGCCCGTGTACCACGCCGGGTTGGTGAAGATCTCGTGGTAGTGCTCGAAGGTCACGTGCTGCGGCCACAGCGAGAAACCCGCCAGGATCTCGTCGTTCGTCTTGAGGCTCATGGTGAGCATCCAGTAGATCGGCAGCATCAGCAGCACGAAGTACACGGGCAACAGGACGCTGCCGGGCCGGGTGCGGGGCCGTGAGCGGGGAGCGGTGGCCGTGACTGCGCGGGGCTGAGGGATGGCCGCCTTCATGACGGCACCGCCACGACCGGCGTGCTGTCGGGCTCGCCCGTGACCTGCGCGCCGCCGCCCGCGCTGCGCTGGATGATGGTGTACAGCACGAAACTCACGACCTGGATGATCAGGAAGTACACCAGGCTGAACGCCGCCGCCGGCCCCAGGTCGAACTGCCCCACGGCCAGTTTGGTCAGGTAGATCGACAGGAAGGTCGTGGCGTTGCCGGGGCCGCCGCCGGTCAGGACGAAGGGCTCGGTGTAGATCATGAACGAGTCCATGAAGCGCAGCAGCAGCGCGATCATCAGCACCCCGCCGAGTTTGGGCAGCTGGATGTAGCGGAACACCGCCCACGGCCTTGCGCCGTCGATGCGGGCCGCCTGGTAGTAGCCGTCGGGAATGGCGCGCAGACCGGCGTAGCACAGCAGCGCGACCAGCGGCGTCCAGTGCCACACGTCCATCAGGATCACGGTTAGCCACGCGTCCAGGGGCTTCAGGGCGTAGTTGTAGTCGATGCCCAGCGACGCCAGGAGGTGCCCGCCCAGGCCGATGTCGGCGCGGCCGAAGATCTGCCAGATGGTGCCCACCACGTTAAACGGCACCAGCAGCGGCAGCGCGATCAGCACCAGCGACAGCGACGCCTTCCAGCCCTTCGCCGGGAGCGAGAGCGCGATCAGGATGCCCAGCGGGATCTCGATGGCCAGCACCACCGCCGTGTACAGGATCTGCCGCCCGAACGCGCCGTGCAGTTCAGGGTCGCGCAGCACCTCCTTGAACCAGTCCAGGCCCACGAACACCTTCTGGGTGGGGCTGATGATGTCCTGCACCGAGTAGTTGATGACGGTCAGCAGCGGGATAATGGCGCTGAACGCCACGGACAGCACCACGGGTAGCACCAGGAACCAGGCCTTGTTGTTGCGGGTCTTTAGCATGCACGGCTCCGGGAGGCTGGGCTCATAGGGACGGGAAAGGGAGGCATCAGCGCACCAGCCGTGAATCGGCGTAGAGCTTCGTCTGGGTGGGCGGGAAGTGCAGGTAACCGGGGCCGGGCGTGAGCACGGCGTCCTCGGGGAGCTTGGCCTTCAGGGTCTGGCCGCCCAGGGTGGCGGTGGCGATCTTGAAGTTCCCCAGGTCGTCCACGCGCTCGATCACGGCGGGCACGGCGTCCGGGCCGTCCACGTGACCGGCCCCCAGGAACTCCGGGCGGATGCCGAGGGTCAGGCCCCCTGCGCCGCGTGCCCGTTCCAGCGTCGCGGCGTCCAGCGGCACCACGGCGTTCCCGACCTGCACGCCACCGGCACTGGCCGAGCACGGCAGCAGGTTCATGCCGGGCGACCCGATGAAGTACCCGACGAAGGTGTGGGCGGGTTCCTCGAACAGCTCCTGCGGGGTGCCTGCCTGCACGACCTCGCCGGCCTGCATCAGCACGACCTGATCGGCGAAGGTCAGCGCCTCGACCTGATCGTGCGTGACATAGATCAGCGACAGTTTCAGTTCGTGGTGGATCTGCTTGAGCTTGCTGCGCAGTTGCCATTTCAGGTGTGGATCGATCACAGTGAGCGGCTCGTCGAACAGGATCGCGGCCACGTCCTTCCTGACCAGCCCGCGCCCCAGCGAGATCTTCTGCTTCATGTCGGCCGACAGGCCGCTGGCGCGGTGGCGGAGATCCGGGGTGAGTTCCAGCAGCTCTGCGACCTGCGCCACGCGCTTTCTCACCTCGGGTTCCGGCACGCGGCGGTTGCGCAGCGGAAACGCCAGGTTATCGTGCACGGTCATCGTGTCGTAGATGACCGGGAACTGGAACACCTGCGCGATGTTGCGGGCCTCAGTCGGCAGATCCGTGACGTCGCGCCCATCGAACAGCACCCGCCCGTGCGAGGGCCGCAGCAGGCCCGAGATGATGTTCAGCAGTGTTGTCTTCCCGCAGCCCGACGGCCCCAGCAGCGCGTAGGCCCCGCCGTCCTGCCACGTCATGGTCATGGGCCGCAGCGCGTAGTCCTCGGGCTTCTGGGGATCGGGCCGGTATGCGTGGGCCAGTTCGACGAGTTCTATGCGGGCCATCAGGCATTCACCTCCACTAGGGTGCGTGACGGTGCGGCAGCCAGGGCTCCGGCGCTATCGAAGGCGAACATCCGGCGGGGACTGACGTGCAGCGTGACCGCCTGCCCCGGCGTGACCGGATGAATGCCCGGCAGCTGTGCGACCAGATGTGCGCCGTCGCCCGCGCCCAGCCGCGTGTGCAGGTACGTCTCCGAACCCGACAGTTCCGCGATGTTCACCACGGCCCCCATCGGCAGGTCGTCCGGGCCTTCCGGGCGCAGGCCCGCGTGGTTGGCGCGTACGCCCAGCCGGTACGCCCCGTCGAGACCGGCAAGATGCGGCGGCAGCGCAAAGCGCTCGCCCCCGGCCAGTTGCCCCTGCCCACCGCCCAGCGTGGCGTCGAGCAGGTTGATGGGCGGGTCGCTGAACACCTGCCCGACCCGCATGGTCGCGGGGTGGTGGTAGACCTCCAGCGTGTTCCCCGCCTGCAGCAGGCGGCCCTCGCTGAGCACGGCGACCTGCCCGCCCAGCGTGAGCGCCTCGAAGGGCTCGGTCGTCGAGTACACGACGACGGCGCTGCGCCGCGCGAAGATGCCCTGCATCTCGGCACGCAGTTCCTCGCGTAGCTTGTAGTCCAGGTTCACCAGCGGTTCGTCGAACAGCAGCAGGTCGGCGTCCTTGACCAGCGCCCGCGCGATGGCCACGCGCTGCTGCTGTCCGCCCGAGAGTTCCGCCGGAAGGCGCCCCAGCATGGGTTCCAGGTGCATCAGCGCGGCCACGTCGTGAACCCTCGCCCCGATGTCGGCGGCATTCACTCCCGCGATCCGCAGCGGCGAGGCGATGTTCTCGAACACCGTGAAGTTTGGGTAATTCACGAACTGCTGGTACACGAAGGCCACTGACCGTTTCTGGACGTTCACGCCGGTCACGTCCTGCCCGTCCACCAGCACCCGGCCGGCGCTGGGCTGATCGAGCCCGGCCATGATCCGCATCAGCGAGGTCTTGCCCGCCAGGGTCGGCCCGAGCAGAACGTTCAGGCCGGGATGCAGGGTCAGGGTCAGGGGGTACAGGTGCGTCTGGCCCTGGACGACCCTGGAGACGGCGTCGAGGGTCAGGGTCACGTGGGCGTCCTGGAGGGCGTGAACGTGGGCATGCGGAAACTCCTCGGGGGGCCAGGGCAGGGCAGCGCGACGGTGTAGGGCAGGTCACCGCCACAGGAGCATGACGACCAGATGAAATGTGCTGTGAACGGATGATATGGGCTGCGGAACGAATGTTCAAGTGCCGTGCCGCGAACGCTGCACTCCGTCCACCGATAGCTGCTCACCGCTGGTGGACGCCGCCCCCAGAGGCTCCGGCCCCAGCTGGGGGCAGGCTTGACACCCACTCCGCCGGACGTATCCTGACCCCACCGATGCCCGACGAGCCCGCACCGCATGCCCCAGCCCCGGCTCCCGGCCCGGACGTGCAGGCCGTGCAGGTCGCGCGGCTGTACTACATCCAGGGCCTGACCACCGACGCGATCGCGGGCGAACTGGGGCTGTCACGCCCCAAGGTCTCGCGGCTGCTGTCGCACGCGCGGCGCAGCGGTCTGGTCGAGATCCGCATCCATGACCCCGAGGGGCAGGCGGGCACGCTGGAGGCCCAGCTCCAGGCGCGCTATCCCTTCCTGAAAGCGCAGGTCGTCAGCGTGCCGCAGGGCAGCCCGGAAGACCTGTGGCAGGAGCGTGTCGCCGCCGCCGCCGCGAGCTTGCTGGGCAGCCTGATCCGGCCCGGCATGACCGTGGGCCTGGCGTGGGGGAATACCGTCAGCGCCGTCAGTCACGCCCTGACCCCCCGCCCGGTGCCCGGCGTGACCTTCGTGCAGCTCAACGGCTCCGCGAACGCCGCTGACTTCATGAGCGGCTTCGTCACCGACACCGTCCTGCGCTTCGCCCGCAGCTTCTCGGCCGGCGCGCAGCTGTTCCCGGTGCCCACCTTCTTCGACGATCCCAGCACCAAGCAGGCCATGTGGCGCGAACGCAGCGTGCGGCACGTCCTGGGCCTCCAGACCCAGGCCGACCTGCTGCTGTACTCCATCGGCAGCCACACCGCGTCCACACCCAGCCACGTGTACGCCGCCGGCTACCTGGGCGCTGCCGACCTCGACGTGCTGGCGGCCGAGGGCGCGGTGGGCGACATCGCCACGGTGTTCTACCGCGCCGACGGCAGCTTCGACGGCCTGAGCCTGAACGCCCGTGCCAGCGGCCCGGACCTGTCGCTGGTGCGGGACGCGCCGGACTCGATCTGCGTCGTCAGCGGCCTGGGCAAGGTCGCTGCCCTGCACGCCGCGCTGCGCGGCGGCCTGATGCGCCGCCTGATCGTGGACGAGATCACCGCGCAGGCCGTCCTGGACGCCGATTCCTGACCCCTACGCCTCCGGCACCGCCACCCGGGCGGCCGGAGTGGTCTCGCCGCGGTCGTCCGCGTAGCCGCTGGCCTGCAGGGTGTACAGCGCCGCGTAGCGCTCGCCCAGCGCCATCAGCTCGGCGTGCGTGCCCGACTCGGTGATCACGCCGCCGTCGAGCACCACGATCTGGTCGGCCAGCCGCACGGTGGAGAAGCGGTGCGAGATCAGCAGCGTGATCCGCTCGCCCGCGTGCTCGCGCAGCGCCTGGATCGTCTCGAACTCGGCCTTGGCGTCCAGCGCGGCGGTGGGTTCGTCGAAGACCAGCACCGAGGCCCCCCGGAAGTACAGCCGCGCCAGGGCCAGGCGCTGCCACTGCCCGCCCGACAGCTGCCGCCCGCCCTGGAACAGGCGGCCCAGCGGCGTGTCCAGGCCGTCCGGCAGCGTATCCACGAAGGCGGCGCCCGCCTGCTGGACGGCGCCCTGCACCCCGGCCACGTCCGTCAGGCGCTCGACCTCGGCCAGCCCGACGTTCTCGCGCGCGCTCATCTGGTACTGCCCAAAGTCCTGGAAGATGATGCTCATCTGCCGCTGCACGCTGCGCGGACTGAAGCGCCGCGCGTCCTGGCCGTTGAGTAGGATCACGCCGCTGCTGGGCTCGAACAGCATGGTCAGGAGCTTGACCAGGGTGGTCTTGCCCGCGCCGTTCTCTCCGACCAGGGCCAGCGCCTGCCCACGCACCACGCGGAAGGTCACGCCGCGCAGCACGTCGCGCGTGGTCAGCGGGTAGCGGAAGCCCACGTCCTGGAACTCGATGGTCTCGATCGGCCCGGTCCACGTCTCGCCGGCGTCCAGGTCGCGTGTGGGCAGCTCCAGGAAGTCGAAGAGGTTGCGCATATACAGCAGGTTCTGGTAGATGCCGCTCACGCCGTTGAGCAGCCCCGACACCGTGCCCTGCACCTGCGTGATGCCCAGGATGAACACGCTGAAGTCGCCCACACTGATCTGCCCGGCCGCCGCGCGGCGCAGGATCAGGGCGCTCGCCAGGCCGATCAGCAGCGCCGAGAGCAGCGCCGCGCCGAAGCCCCACGCCGAGCGCCGGCGGATGATGTCCACCAGCTGCCGCCGGAAGCCCAAGTAGTAGTCCCGCCAGCGCGTCAGCAGGTAGGTCTCGAAGCCGAACAGCCGCACCTCCTTGACCAGCGTGTCGGAGGTCAGGAGGCTGCCCAGGTAGTTCTGCACGCGCGCGTCGTGCGTCTGCCACCGCAGCATGCGGTAGTTCTCGACCCCGAAGCGGTTGGACACGATGACGCCCGGCAGAGCCGCCAGGATCACCAGCGGCAGCACCCACACGCCCAGCTGCGCCATCAGCGCGCCCACCGACGCCAGCGTCACGAGCGCGCCCGCCAGGCCCACGAGCTGCGTCGCCACGCCCAGCGGGCGGGTGCCCACCTCGCGGTACGCCTGTTGCAGGCGGTCGTAGGTCTCCGCGTTCTCGAAGGCCTCCACGCTCAGGTCCGACGCCTTGTCCAGAATGCGGCGCGTCACGGCGTGTTGCAGCGAGTCGCCCAGCAGCTGCTGCGCCGCGTTCCCGACCGTGCTGAGCAGGCTGCCCAGCACGACCAGGCTCACCTGCACGGCCAGCAGCGTGAGCAGCGCGGCGTACGTGACGCTGCCCTGCGCGGCCCGCGCGACCTCGTCCAGCAGCAGCTTGCCGATGTAGAGGTTCGCGGCGGGCAGCGCGCTCGACGCCAGCGTGGTCAGGGCGTACGCGACGGAGTGGCGGGGGCTGGCCCGCCACACCAGCGCCAGCGTGCGCCCCAGGTCATGCAGGCGCTCGCGCGGCGACAGCGGCTCTCCGTCCGGGAGGTTCGGCGGCGGGCGGGTGGGCACGGACATCATGAGCCGAGTGTGGCGCACCGGGCGCGACCGGACCGTGAGCTGTCACGGCTGGGCCCCGCCCGGTGCGCGTCCGGGTCAGGTGCTGGGCGTTACGCCGGGGCGGCCTGCTTCTGGCGCAGCAGCGTGCGCAGCTTCTCGGTGTCCTCGTGGAAGCCGCGGATTCCCTCGGCCAGCTTCTCGTTCGCCATGGGGTTGCTCGCCAGCGCCCAGCGGAAATCCGCTTCGCTGACCGGCGGCTCGGTCTCGGTCGCGGGCACGGGGGTCAGGGCACGCTCCAGGTGACCCTGGTCCCCTTCGAGTTCGCCCAGCAACTGCGGACTGACCGTCAGGCGGTCGCAGCCCGCCAGCGCCTTCACCTGCGCCGCCGAGCGGAACGACGCGCCCATCACGATGGTCTGGTAGCCGTGCGACTTGAAGTGGTGGTAGATCTCGCGCACGCTCTGCACGCCCGGATCGTCGTCCACGGCGTAGTCCTTGGTGCCGGTCGCCTTCTTGTACCAGTCGGTGATGCGGCCCACGAAGGGCGACAGCAGGTACGCGCCCGCCTGCGCCGCCGCGATGGCCTGCTCCTTGCTGAACACCAGCGTGAGGTTGCAGTGGATGCCCTCGGCTTCCAGGATGCGCGCAGCCTGCACGCCCTCCCACGTGGTCGCCAGCTTGATCAGGATGCGTTCCTTGCCCACGCCAGCTTTCTGGTACAGGTCGATCAGGTGCCGCGCCTTGGCGACCATGGCGTCGGTGTCGAAAGACAGCCGCGCGTCCACCTCGGTGCTGACGTACCCCGGCACGATGCGGGTCAGCTCCGTGCCGATGCGGATGGTGAGCATGTCGATGGCCGCCTCGACGTCGTCCATGTCCTGGGCGTCGCGCAGCGCCTGGGCGTAGCCGGGCAGGCTGGCTGCCTTAAGGATCAGCGACGGATTGGTGGTGCAGTCCTGCGGCTGGTACTTGCGGATGGCTTCCAGGTCGCCGGTATCGGCCACGACCACGGTCATTGTCTTGAGCTGTTCCAGGGCGTTCATGGTGTCCTCCTCGGCGCTGGACGGCGCGGCATGCGGGCCCGGCTTCCGCTCCACGATACGCCCGGTGGTGTCCGGGCAGCGCGCCCCGGGCAGACGAATTCGCCAATCACCGGCTCATGTTCGGGCGGTCACGACCCACTCAGGTGGGCGGCGGCGTAGCGGGCGGCGGCCTCGGCGTGCTCGCGCTGCTGGACAGTGGCGCCCGGCAACTCGCGCGTCAGGGCGGCGCGCAGCAGCGGACTGACCCGGAAGGCCCCGCCCGTCGCGGTGACCGGCAGCGGCCCCACCCGCGCCTGCACACGCTGCGCCAGCGTGGCGAGCTGCCCGGCCGCCTCGGTGAGCAGCGCTCCCGCCCGGACGTCCCCGGCGTCCGCGGCCTTCCCGACCGCCGGGGCGAGCCGCGCCACGCTGGCCGCCCCCGGCGTGCCGTACACGAAGGTCCGCAGCGTGTCCCAGTCCAGGCCGCCGGTGACCACGCCCACCTCGGCGGCGAGCGCCCCGGACGGCACCACGCCGCGGTCGAGGTCGTCCGTGAGGACCCGCAGCGCCGCCCGGCCCAGGCTGAACCCGCCCCCGTCGTCTCCGATGCGGTAGCCGTAGCCGCCCGCGCGCGTGACCGCGCCGCCGGCCGAGACGTGGTACGCCACCGAACCCGTGCCGGCGTACAGCAGCACGCCCTCGCCGCCGCCCAGGTGCGCGCGGTACGCGAGGTCGAGGTCGCCCTCCACACTGACCCGCTCCGGCTCCAGGCCCAGCACGCCCGCCAGTTCCCGCGCGACGGCCGCCGCACGCGGCGAGCCAGCGCTCAGGCCGGCCACGCCCGCGTGCACGGCCTCCGGCCGGCCGGGCAGACCGGCGGCCAACGCGGTCAGCGCCTGTGCGCCCGCCGGCGTGTCCAACAGCGCGGCCGTGAACGGCAGCGTCACGCCGCTCGCCACCGTCTGGCCGTCGCGCGCCAGCGCCCACTTCGTGCCGCTTCCCCCAGCGTCCAGCCCCAGCAGCAGGGCAGGACGGCTCAACGCTTCACCATACACAGCTCGGTCATCCGCCCGATTCTGACAGTCCTGTTGGTAAGAACGCTGACCATGTGCAGGCGGCGCACATGGTCAGGTCGGCAGCAGTCGGATCAGCGGTTCTGCGGGAAGCCCAGGTCGATCGTGCTGGTGGCCGGGTCAGGCCAGCGGCTGGTCACGACCTTGCCGCGCGTGTAGAACTGCACGCCTTCCGGGCCGTACATGTGCGTGTCACCGAACAGCGACGCCTTCCACCCGCCGAAGGAGTAGTACGACACCGGCACCGGGATCGGCACGTTCACGCCCACCATGCCGACCTCCACGTCGAACTGGAACTGCCGCGCCACGCCGCCGTCGCGCGTGAAGATGGCCGTGCCGTTGCCGTAGGTGTTGTCGTTGATCAGCGTCAGGCCTTCCTCGTAGCTCTGGACGCGCGCCACACCCAGCACCGGCCCGAAGATCTCGTCGTCGTAGCACTTCATGCCGGGCTTCACGCCGTCCAGCAGCGACACGCCCGTGAAGAAGCCCTGCTCGCCCAGCGCGTGGCCCCTGCCGTCCACGACCACGGTCGCGCCCTCGGCGGCGGCGCCGGCCACGTAGCCCTCGACGCGGTCACGCGCCTCTTTCGTGATCAGCGGCCCCATCTCGGCCCCGCTGTCCGACGCGGGCCCGACCTTCACATTCGGCATGCGCTTCTGGATGGCCGCCAGCAGCGGATCGGCCACGTCGCCCACCGCCACCACGACCGAGACGGCCATGCAGCGCTCGCCGGCACTGCCGAACGCGGCGCTCACCGCGGCGTCGGCGGCCATATCCAGGTCGGCGTCCGGCAGCACCAGCATGTGGTTCTTCGCGCCGCCCAGCGCCTGCACGCGCTTGCCGGCCTTCGTGCCGGTCTCGTACACGTACTTCGCGATCGGGGTGCTGCCCACGAAGGACACCGCCTTGACGTCCGGGTGGGTCAGCAGGCCGTCCACCGCCAGCTTGTCGCCGTGCAGCACCGTGAACACGCCGTCCGGCAGGCCCGCGCGCTGCAGCAGCTCCGCCAGGAACAGCGACACGCTGGGATCACGCTCGCTGGGCTTCAGGATGAAGGTGTTGCCGCACGCGATGGCGTTGGCGAACATCCACATCGGCACCATCGCCGGGAAGTTGAACGGCGTGATGCCTGCCACGACGCCCAGCGGCTGCCGGATCGAGTACACGTCCACGCCGCGCGCCGCCTGCTCGGAGAAGCCGCCCTTGAGGAGCTGCGGAATGCCGCACGCGAACTCCACGTTCTCCAGGCCGCGCGCCAGCTCGCCCAGCGCGTCGCTGTGCACCTTGCCGTGCTCGGCCGAGATCATGGACGCGATCTTGTCGCGGTTGTCATCGATCAGCGCGCGGAAGCGGAACAGGATCTCGGCCCGGCGGCCCAGACCCGTCGCGCGCCACGCGGGGAAGGCCGCCTTGGCGATCCGCACGGCCTCGTTGATTTCGTTGTCGTCGGCCAGCCCGAGTGTGCCCGTGACCTGCCCGGTCGCGGGGTTGTACACCGGGGACGTGCGCCCGGACTGGCTGTGCGTGACCTTGCCGGAGAACCAGTGGCCGATCGGGGCGGGCATGGCGGTGTCGGTGCTGTCTTTCTGGATGGTGCTGGTCATGGGGTCTCCTTTGGGATGAACTAACCACCAATGGTCAAGTGGATGAACTGACAGGTCTGCCGTATTCCGTGTCCTTAAGTAGAGCGTTGAGTTCTACGACATACTCGGATTTCAGGAATGTGAATGGGCCAAATCCCGCGTATGGATCGTCAATCCCCTTGACATCATGGTCGTCGAACTCCAAAGCCAGTTCGGTTCTAACGGGATTTTCAAAGCTGTGCCAAATTACCAAGTCATCGGTCACGCTGATCTCGCAGGTAAAAGGCCAGCAGTCCACAACGCCGCAGCGTCTATTGCCGCATTCCAGCAAGGAAACCTTATCGCCATAGATACCGCTGCCGTAATGGTCATCTACGCTTGCCACCGGTCGAAACCCGAACCATGCATCTGCGTAATATTCATGCTGAGCGAAAAGATATTCGGGAACTCCCTTATACTCATTACGGCTCTTGACTGAAAGCTTTATGCGGCTTTCCCACTCCGTCACTAGATCAACCAGATTGCGCTCATCAATCATGATCTTCACCCAGCGATAAGCTGGATTGACTTCGGATGCGATCCACCGGAGCTGGATGTGGTTGATGGACGCGTCTGCCATTCAGTCCGCAGCGACGCCCGCCCCGAGCAGCGCGTCCACCTTCGCCAGCCCCTCCTCGTACACGTCCAGGCCGGCGTCCAGTTCTTCCTTCGTGATCACCAGGGGCGGGCATACCCACAGGAAGTTGAAGCGGCTGTACGCATACACCTGCTTGCTCTTGATGTGCCCGGCCAGCGCGTTCATCTCGGGGCTGGTGCCGTTGAAGGGCGCGAGCGGCTCCTTGGTGGCCTTGTCCTTCACGAGTTCCAGCACCGAGAACAGACCTTTGTAGCGCACGTCGCCCACGCACGCGTACTTCGCCTTCATGGCTTCCAGGCGCGCGGCCAGGTGCGCGCCCAGGTCGTCCACCCGCGCGAAGATGTCCTCTTCCTCGTAGATGGCGAGGTTCTCCACGCCGGCCGCGCAGCTCACGGGATGCCCGGAGTACGTCAGGCCGCCCCACAGCATGTGTGTCTCGAAGTAGTCCGCGACCCGGCCGTTCACGATCACGGCGCCCAGCGGCATGTATCCGCTGGTCAGGCCCTTGGCGCAGGTGATGATGTCGGGCTTGATGCCCCAGTGCTGCGTGGCGACCCACTTCCCGGTGCGGCCGAAGCCGCTCATCACCTCATCCGTGATCAGCAGGATGCCGTACTTGTCGCACAGGGCGCGCAGTTTGGGGTAGTAGTCATCGGGCGGCACGATCAGGCCGTTGCTGCCGGTGATGCCCTCCACGAGGATCGCCGCGATGGACTCCGGGCCTTCCATCTGGATGACTTCCTCGATGTGAGACACGCACTCCCGGCCGCACGAGTCCGGCGTCTTGCCGAAGGGGCAGCGGTAGCAGTACGGATCGAACACGCGCACCACACCGGGCACGCCGGGTTCCACCGGCCAGCGGCGCGGATCGCCGGACGCGCTCATGGAGCCCATGGTCGCGCCGTGGTACGAGCGGTAGCGGGTGATGATCTTGTCGCGCCCGGTCACCAGCCGCGCCATCTTGATCGCGTTCTCGTTCGCCTCGCTGCCGCCCAGCGTGAAGAAGGCCTTGGCGAGCCCCGTGACCTCCGCGAGCTTCTTGCCGAGCAGGCCGCGCGGCTCGGTGGCGAAGCTGGGGCCGGCGAAGCACAGCTGATCCACCTGCTTCTTGATGGCCTCCAGCATGCGCGGGTGCTGGTGCCCCACGTTCAGGTTGATGAGCTGGCTGGAGAAATCCAGCCACGACTGACCGGCGCCGTCGTAGAAGTGGCTGCCCTTCCCGCCGGTCATCACCATGGGCGTGGACGCGCCCTGCACGCTCCACGAGAACATGGTGTAGTCGCGGTTCATCTGGGCGATGTCGTGGGCCGACGCGACGCCGGGCCGTTCCTGGGTGCTGGTCATGGGCACAACCTCCTGAAGAGCGGAACTGAGGTGTCCATTGTCCGCCCCGGCCCGCCCCGGCTCAAGAGACAGGGTGTCCAAAAGCCCGGCCGGGGGTCCCCAGCGGCCGGGCGCCCGTCAGCGGCCCGAGGGCTGGACCGCGCGTGCTTGGCGCAGGCTGGCCTTGCGGCGTTTGTGCTCGTACATCATCCGGTCGGCCTCCGCGACCGCGTCCAGCGCTGAGCGCCCGTTCGCGCGCGTCACGCCGGTGCTCGCCCCGATGTGCGAGAAACTCGCCGCGCGGGTCGCCACGACCGCCTGGTCCACCCGCTCCAGGACCTCGTCGGCCGACAGCCCGTCCGGTGGATCGCGCAGCAGGATCGCGAACTCGTCGCCGCCCAGCCGGTACACCCCGTCGGACGAGCGGAACTGTGCGCGCAGCGCCTGCGCGAAGACCTGCAGCAGCGTGTCGCCACGGTCGTGGCCTTCCTCGTCGTTCACGGCCTTCATGCCGTCCAGGTCGACCAGGGCCACGGTGAAGTCGAGACCGGCGCTGTCCTGCCGGCGCAGGGCCTCGTCGAGCGCGCGGCGGTTGGGCAGGCCCGTCAGGGCGTCGAGCGCCGCGGCCGCCTGGGCGGAGCGGAGCTGGGCGTGGCGTTCCAGCGCGCCTCGGACGCTGCGTGCCGCCGCTTCCAGCAGCGCGCGGTCGCTGCGGCGCCACGGCCGCACCTCGTCCAGGCGGGCGCTGGCGAGCAGGTACCGCCCGCCGTCGATCTCGCCCAGTGCCAGGGCCGCCACGGACGTCACGCCCAGGTTGAGCAGCTCCGGCACGGCCCGCGGATGGGCGCTGTAATCGTCCACGAAGGCACTCAGCTGCGAGCGCGCCGCGAAGCCCGTCACGCTGCCCGTGATCGCCTGCGGGTCCAGGCTGCCGAGGAGATCCCGCGGTTGCCGGTCCCACGCCGCCAGCAGGTCCAGCTGGCCGTCCTGCGCGCGGAACAGGCCGCACCAGTCCACGCTGGCGGCGCTGCTCACGAGTTCCGCCGTCGCCAGCGTCGCCTCGACCGGGTCAAGGCCGCTGTCGAAGAGGGCCGTGATCGCGGCCAGGGTCTCGGCGTCGGCGGCCACACGCCGCAGTTCACGCAGCTGGGCGGCGCTGGCCTCGGTGTCCAGCGTCAGCTGGCGTTCCCGCTGCCGGGCGTCCAGGGCGTCCATCACCAGCGCCGCGAAGCCGCGCAGCAGCCGCAGTTCGCGCTCCCCGAAGGGCCGGGCCACGAAGTCCAGGACGCACAGCGTGCCGATGTGGTAGCCATCGGCGGTCGTGAGCGGCACGCCCGCGTACAGCACGGCTCCCGGCCCGCCGACCACCAGCGGGTTATCGGCGAAGCGCTCGTCGGCGCGCAGGTCCGGCACGACCAGGCCGCCGTCGTGCCCGATGGCGGCCAGCTCGATGGTGTGGGCGCAGAACGAATACGCCCGCGGCACCTCGCCGCCCGGCACGCCCACGCAGGACTTGCTCCAGTGCCGCGCGTGGTCCACGAAGTTGACGAGCGCGACCGGCACGTCCAGCACGTCCGCGACCAGCGCGGTCAGCCGGTCGAAGCGTTCCTCGGGCGCCGTATCGAGCACGTCGTAGCGGGCGAGGGCCACCAACCGCTGAACCTCGTGCCCGGACCCCTCACCAATGACCATGCCTGCACGCTATCAGGCATGGAGGACACCGGTCTGACTGTTGAGCTTGGCGGTGCCCGGCGGCCGCGTTCACCAGTGCGGGTGGACGTGCGCGCGGAGCAGCTCGTCGTACACGGCCTGCACGGCGGTCATCTGCTCGGGCGTGAGCGGCGCGAGGTCGGCGGCCGCCGCGTTCGATTCGACCTGCTGCGGGTTGCGCGCTCCGGGGATGGCGCAGGTCACCTCGGGGAACATCAGGATCCAGCGCAGCGCGAACTGCGCGAGCGTGATGCCGTCCGGCACCAGTGGACGCAGCCGCTCCACCGCCGCGAGCCCCGCCGCGTAGTCCACGCCGCTGAAGGTCTCTCCACGGTCGAAGGCCTCACCGTGGCGGTTGAAGGCGCGGTGGTCGTCGGACTCGAAGGGCGTGTCGGCGCGCAGCTTGCCGGTCAGCAGGCCGCTGGCGAGCGGCACCCGCGCCAGGATGCCCACGTTCGCCGCGCGGGCCGCCGTGAAGAACTGTTCGGCGGGCTTTATGCGGAAGGCGTTGAAGATGATCTGCACGGTCGCGACATTCGGGTGCGTGATGGCCTCCAGCGCCTCGTCCACCCGTTCCACGCTCACGCCGTAGTGGCGCAGCAGGCCCTCCTGTACAAAGCCGTCCAGCACCTCGAAGACCTCCGGCTGGCCGTACAGCACGGTGGGCGGGCAGTGCAGCTGGAGCAGGTCCAGGGCTTCGACCTCCAGGTTGCTCAGCGAGCGCTCGATGAAGCCGCGCAGGTTCGCCTCGGTGTACCCGCCCGCCACGTGAGGATCGAGCCGCCGGCCGGCCTTCGTCGCCACGAGGAAGGGCTCCGGGCGCTCGCGCCGCAGTCGGGCGATCAGGCGCTCGCTGTGGCCGTCGCCGTACACGTCGGCGGTGTCGAAGAAGTTGATGCCCAGATCCAGCGCGCGGTGCAGCGCCGCGACGCTCTGCGCGTCGTCCACCTGCCCCCACGTGCCGCCGATGGCCCACGCGCCGAAGGAGATGGTGGACACGTCGTAACCGGTCTTGCCGAGTGTGCGGTACTGCATTCCTGCCTCCTGTGACGCCCCGAATGCTACCGGAAGTTCCGCCCTCTCCGGCGGCTGTCAGCGGCCGTGGTCGCGCGTCAGGTCGAGGGCCAGTTGCAGGGCCAGCCGCCGGCGCGGATCGTCGAGGTCTCCCAGCAGGGCGCGCAACTGCTCCAGGCGGTAGTACACCGTCTGGCGGCGCACGCCCAGTGTCCGCGCCACCTGTGCGATGTTGAACTGCCCGGCCATCAGGGCGTCCAGGGTGCCGAGCAGCGTGCCGCGTGCCCGCTCCGGCAGGCCCAGCAGCGGCCCCAGCTGCGCCTCGCGGAACGCGCCTGCCCGGCCGGTCTCGCGCAGCGCCATCAGTACGCTGTCCAGGCCGCCCGCGACGTCCGGCACGCCACGCGCCAGGATGCGCTCCAGCGCCGCGCGCGTCAGGTCGGCAAAACGGACCTCGTGCCGGAACACGACCAGCGGGAATGCCAGGCGCCGCGCCTCGGCCACCACGTCTTCTGGCACCTCCCGCAGCGGCCCGACGAGTTCCAGCGCCAGGCCGTGAGCTCCGCCCTCGGCCAGCGAACGCAGGTACGCCACGCCCGCATCCGGCGTGATGCGCGACAGTTCCAGGCCCGTGCTCAGGAGCAGTTCACCGCCGGACAGGAAGCGCGCGGCGTCCAGCACCTCCGACACGTGGACCCACGCCACGGCACGCTCGAGCCCGCTGCGGCTGAGGACGTCCGCTCCGGCGAAGGCCGGCAGCGCCAGCACCTCACGCAGGGTGGGCAGGGCCTGCCGCGTCACGGCATACCGAACCGTCGGCGGACAGGGCACCCGGAGCGCATAGCCCCATGCTAAGCCTCCGCTGCTCGCCACGGACGGGACCCGCCCAGACCGCCCGTCGTGGCTCTCGACGCCTAGACAGGCCAACAGCCCGGCCGGCCGGCGTGATGGGGGCCATGTGGTTCATACCAATGGTCGTATGGGCACGAGTCCAGTGCACAGAATCGTGCCTCGACAGTGCTGGAGACGCACCTTCAAATGACCCAACCTCTTGAAGTGGTCTACACACCCGACGTGAGATCGATTGCTGCAATTCATGATTAAAGTTAAGTTTCATTCATTTACCTTCGGCGTTGTAAGACTGGTGTCTGCCTCGATTGCAAAGGCGTAAACGCTCGGGCAAACTGTGGTCTAGAAGCGCAACCTGCCCCGTGCAGGGCGTGATTCTGATCCCGGTCGAGCACCGCGCCCACACCACGCTGCCTTCATCTTCGACCGCGCCGCTCCCGAAACCATCACGAAATCCTCACGAAGGAGCCCACCATGCCTGCGAAGTCTCACCTCCTCCTCACTGCGTCGGTCCTGTCCCTCACGGCCCTGCTCGCCAGCTGTGGACGCACCGCGGCGCCCGCTGCCAGCACGGCGGCCGACTCGGTCCTGACCGTCCTGCAGCCCGGCAACGCCACCGATGCCCAGCTCGAAGCGCAGTACCACGGCCACCTGATCACGCGCACGCCCACCTTCGCCGTGCTGACCGTCAGCACTGACGGCGCCCGCCTCGCCCCGCTGAGCACCAAGGTGAAGGTCGAGAAGAACCACAAGGTCTACCGGGTCAACAGGGGGAAGGGCCAGAGCAGCCAGACGGCATCAGGCAGTGGATCGGTGAACGTCTGGGGCAATGGATCGGTCAACGTGTGGGGAAACGGTTCTGTCAACGTGTGGGGCAGTGGATCGGTGAATGTCTGGGGCAACGGTTCGGTCAACGTGTGGGGCAACGGTCGGTACGAGACGATTCCCCAGAATACCAACGTTTGGCGGCAGGTTTCGCTGGATGACGTCCAGGCTCCTGAGCGCGTCGGCGGCACAAACACGACTGTTGCGATCATCGATACCGGCGTCGATCTGGATCATCCTGCCTTCGCTGGAAGCTTTACAAATTCATCCACCTGGCACGATTTCGTGGACGGTGACTCGTCTCCGCAAGACGAAGGTGACCTGGGCTCAGGCCTCACTGGCCACGGCACCGAGGCGGCGGGTATCGTCGCCCAGGTGGCCCCGCTGGCCCGCCTGATGCCGTTGCGTGTCCTGGGCGTGGACGGCACGGGTGACGTCGCCTCGGTGGCGGCGGCCATTGTGTGGGCCACAGATCACGGCGCCAATGTCATCAACCTCAGCCTGGGTTCGGACGAACCGGTGACAGCTGTCTCGCAGGCGATTGCCTACGCGAACAGTCATGGCGTAGCGGTCGTTGGTGCCGCCGGTAATGCTGGGACAGAAGGTCTGGACTATCCCGCTGCTGAGTTCGCAGGTCAGCCCATGAATATTTCGGTAGGCAGCGTTAGCAGTGCCGACGCCAAGAGTGCGTTCTCGCAGTACGGTGCAGCGCTCGAACTGCTGGCCCCCGGAGAGAGCGTGTACGGGCCGGCTCCCCAGCAGCGTCTCGCTTCGTGGAGCGGTACAAGTATGAGTGCGCCGGTCGTTGCGGGGGGAGTGGCCCTGGGGATGAGCGTGGGGGCCACCGCGTCACAGGCAGCCGCTGCACTGATCACGACGGCGGACAACGTGAATTCCGTAGCCGGCAATTCCGCGTACGCGGGCAAACTCGGCAGCGGTCGCCTGAACTTGAGTGCCGCGATGACCTCTTTAGGGCACTGACACTCCATCCCTGAGCCTGGCGCCGCCCGACCGCCACTTGTGAAAGCGGGGGTCGGGCGGCGTGTCAGGTTGCTGATAGGGCCGTGTCACTAGGATGCTGGCGTGTTGAGCGAGCACCAGTATTCACCCGCCGGTGCGGGCACACTGGATTCCGCCGCCTTACTGGGCGACGCGAACCTGCTCCTTGCGACCGATCCAGCGCTGGCGATGATGTACTGCGCTCAGGTGCTTGACGCCCTTGGCATGGACCCCGAGAGCGACTCGCTCCGTGCCCGGGCCGAGATTCAGGCTGCTGACGCGGCTCTGAAGCTTGGCCAGGTGACGATTGCCACGGCGCATCTGTCATCCTCAGAGTCGTATCTGTCCGATCCATCACTCAAGATACGTGCTCGCCGAATCCACGGCCAGATTCTCCTGCTCAGCGGTCAGACCGATACGGCCTACGCAGAGCTGACTGGCGTGGTCGGCAGCGCGGCCCAGCTCGGGCTCACCGAGGTGCAGGCAGAAGCTCTCAACCTGTGCGCACAGATCGAGCACATGCGTGGGAACAGCGTCCGCGCCCTTTCAGCGCTCGAGCAGGTGCAGACGCTCCGTGCGGCCATCTCCGATGTGGCTGGAGAGATTCGCGCAGCGTGCAACCGGTCTCTGATCTTGATTGATCTGGGCCGGACGAACGATGCGATGGATCTGCTGCACTGGGCGCTGGACCATCTTGCGTCCAGTGCCTCTCCACTGGCCAGCGAGCTTCACGTTCACAGCAATCTCGGGCAGCTGCTGGAAGTCCTAAACCGGCCCGAAGAAGCGGGCAGCCATTACATGAGAGCGAGAAATGCGGCACTGGCAGCAAATGACCACGCTGCCGTCGCGGCCATGTCCCTCAACGCGGGCGAGATCGCCCGGAAGCTCGGCCGGGACGATGCCTTTGACCTGCTTGAAGCGGCCCGGTTGGAGGCCTTCGCCCTGAACCTTCCGCGCCTCAAGAGCGCCGCGCTCCACAGCCTGGGCTTGCTGCAGTCTGAGCGAGGTGACATCGCAGCTGCCGAGCAGTGCCTAGCCCTCGCCGAGGAAATTGCGCAGGGCATCGGTGATCTCGACAACCAGCTCGATGCCATGCTGGGCCGCGCGAAGAACTGGCTGGCCACGCAGGAGTGGACGCTGGCGATGCCGAAGCTCGAGGACGCCCTGGTGATCGCGGGGGAGCACGACCGCCCGCAGGCGGCGTTCGACGCGCACATGCTGCTGGCCGGTGCGTACGAGCAGGACGACCCCCGCGCAAGCCTGTACCACCTCCGTCAGGCCACCGGTCTGGAACGCGAGTTGCGTGACCTGGCGCTCGCCAAGCAGGCGCAGCACCTGGCAAACGACACGCTGCTGAACAGCGCCCGGCTGGAGGCCGAACACGAGCGGCAGCTCAGGAACCTCAGCGACCGCGCGCGGCAGGAGGCCGAGGCGCAGGTACAGGCGCAGCTGCAGGAACTGGAGCGTGGCCGCCTGCACGACGGCGTGACGGGCCTGCCCAACCGCCTGCTGCTGCGCGCCCTGATGAGCCAGGAGATCCGCGAGGAGACGGCGTTCTCGCTGCTGGTGGTGGACTTCGACCGCTTCCGGGGGATGCTCGACGTGCTCGGCCTGATGGGCGGCGACGACCTGCTGCGGCAGGTGGCGCAGCGCCTGGAGGGCCTGACAGCGGCCGGCGACACGCTCGCGAGGCTCAGCAGCGACGTGTTCGCGCTGGTCGTGCGCGGTGACCAGGACCCCGCTGTGATCCGCCGCCGGGCCGGACAGCTGCTCGGGGCCTTCTCCGCCGAGTTCAGCGTGGGCGGAGCCGAGGTGGTCATCGGGGCGACGGTGGGGGTGGCGCGGTTCCCGGAGCAGGGCACCGATCCCGACGACCTGCTGCGCGCGGCGTCGCAGGCGGCCAGCGAGGCCAAGGACGGAGCGGGCGTGGTGGTGGCCGCGGCGCCCGCCGTGGGCGGTGCCGGGCGCAGCGTGACCCTGAGCCTGGAGAGCGGCCTGGCGCGCGCGCTGGAGCGCAACGAGTTCGAGCTGCACATCCAGCCGCTGGTGGACGCCGTGAGCGGCCGCCCGGTGTCGGGCGAGGCGCTGCTGCGCTGGAACAGTGCGGCGCTGGGCCGCCGCTCGCCGGCGGAGTTCATTCCGCTGCTGGAACGCAGCGGCCTGATTGTCCCGGTGGGCGACTGGGTGCTGCGCGAGGCGTGCCGGCAGGCCGCGGGCTGGGGGGACGTGCGGGTCGCGGTGAACCTGTCCGCCCGGCAGTTCATGGGCGGCGACCTGGTCGAGACGGTGCAGCGCGCCCTGCGCGGGAGCCGTCTGGAGCCGGAGCGGCTGGAACTGGAGATCACCGAGAGCCTGATGATGCAGTCGCCGGAGCGGGCGGTGCGTCTCCTGACCGACCTCAAGCGGACCGGCGTGCGTGTGATGCTGGACGACTTCGGGACCGGGTTCTCGAACCTGAGTTATCTGCACGCCTTCCCGCTGGACGGCCTGAAGATCGACCGCAGTTTCGTGGTGGCGCTGGAGCACGGCGAGCGCGCCGGGGGCATCATCGAGGCGATCGTGCAGATGGGCCACAAACTGGGCCTGGAGATCGTCGCGGAGGGCATCGAGACGAGCGAGCAGCACCTCACGTTGCAGAAGCTGGGCGTGCCCATCCTGCAGGGCTACCTGTTCGGCCGGCCGCAGGCCAACTGGCAGCCCTGAACCGCCCGAGCGCCCTATGCTGGGCGGCATGCGGATCCTCGTGACGGGCGCCACCGGTTTTCTGGGCGGCGTGGTCGCCCGGGAGCTGGCCGCCGCTGGGCACGACGTCACGGGCACCGGCCGGGACGCCGGGCGGGGGCGGGCGTTGCAAGAGAGTGGCGTGAACTTCGTTCCCCTGGATCTGCGACGGGCCGACGGCTGGGCGGCCCAGGTGGGAGCGGTGGACGCGGTGGTGCACGCCGCGGCCCGGTCCACCTTGTGGGCACGCTGGGCCGACCTGTACGCCGAGAATGTGGAGGCCAGCGAGCGCATCGCGCGGCTGTGCGCCGGGCGGCAGGTGCCGCTGGTGCACGTCAGCTCGCCCAGCGTGTACAACGCCACGGGCCGGCGCGAGCGGGTGCCCGAGGACACGCCCTTCGGGCCGCGATTCGACTCGCCGTACGCGCGCAGCAAGGCCCTGGCGGAGGTGGCCGTGCAGCGGCATCACCCGGCGGCGACGCTGCTGCGCCCGCGCGGCCTGTACGGGCCGGGCGATCCGGGCATCGTGCCGCGCGTGGTGCGGGCGCTGCGTGCCGGCCGCCTGCCCCGCCTGAAGCGGACGGAAGTGCACACCGAGCTGACCCACGTCCGCAACGCCGCGCACGCCGTGCACCTCGCCCTACGGCAACCGGTGGCGGGGCCGGTAAACATCAGCGACGGCGAGACCGTACCGATCTGGGCCACCATCGAGCAGATTGCGCGGGCCATCGGCGCGCCGCCGCCCCGGCGCTTTGTGCCCGGTGCACTGGTCGAGCGCGTCGCCACCGTGCTGGACATGGCCGCGCGGCTGCGGCCGGGCGCCCCGGAGCCGGTCGTGACCGCCAGCGCCGTCCGGCTCCTGATCCGCCCGATGACGCTTGACCTCACGCGGGCGCGGCGGGAGCTGGGGTACACGCCGCCGGTGTCCCCGCAGGAGGGGCTGGCGGAGGTGCTCGCGGCGCTGGAGGCCGGCGCGTGACCGGCGGTGTGGGCGTGACGCCGCTGGTGGCCGGGCACTGCATGAACGTCGGGGCGCATACGGAACGCGGCGGGGCGTGGCGCGTGCGGAGGTATCCGGCCGGCTTCGCCCTGCTGCACCACCCCGAGCGCGGCCCGGTGCTCTTCGACACTGGCTACAGCGAGCGCGTGCGGGCGCTGATGCGGCGCTGGCCGGGCGTGCTGTACGGCGCGGTGACGCCGGTGCGCCTCGCGCCGGGCGAGGCCGCCGCCGATCAGCTGCGGGCGCTGGGCATCAAGCCCGCCGAAGTGCAGCACGTGATCGTCTCGCACCTGCACGCGGACCACGTGGGCGGCCTGCGCGATTTCCCCCGGGCGAGGATTCACCTCGACGGCGCGGGCCTGCGGGCGCTGGCGCCGCTGCGTGGCGTGCGGGCCGTGCGGCGGGCCTTCCTGCCGGACCTGCTGCCGGACGACCTCGCCCAGCGGGCGGAGGCGCTGGCGTTCCGGACGGCCCCGCCGGGTCTTGACCCCTTCGAGACTTCCGCCGACGTGTTCGGGGACGGCACGGTGCACGCGCTGCCGGTGCCGGGGCACGCGCCGGGCATGGTGGCGCTGGTGGTGCGCAGGGCGCCGGACGCGGCCCTGACCGGCGACGGCGCCGGGCTGGTGCTGCTCGCCGCGGACGCCGCGTGGAGCGTCCGGGCGCTGCGGCGCGGGCTGGACGTCCCGGCGCTGGCGCGGCTGGCGTTCTGGAACCCGGCGCAGGAACGCGCGAGTGCCGGCCGACTGCGCGCGTGGATCACGGCCCATCCCCGGGTGCGCGTGATCGTGAGCCACGACGACCCGGAGGTGGACCGTGCGTGACCTGAACGCCGTGGCCGTGCTGGGTGCCGCGCTGGCCGAGGGTCGCCTGGCCTTCCGCGACCGTGCGCGGCTGGAGGCGCATCAGGAACGGCTGGCCCGCGCGCACCTGCGCTGGGTGCTCGCGCACAGCCCCGCGACCGCCGCGCGCTTCCGCGACGCCGGTCTGGACGCCGGGCGCTGGCGCGAGCTGCCGCCGGTGGACAAGCGCTGGACGCTGGAGCACTTCGACACGCTGAACACTGAAGGCCTGACGCTGGCGCAGGTGCGGGAGGTGGGCCGCGCCGCCGAGGCCTCGCGCGACTTCCGCCCCACGCTGCGCGGCCGAACCGGCGAGGTCGTCGTGGGCCTGTCCACCGGCACCAGCGGCATGCAGGGCGTGTTCGTGGTGTCGCGCGCCGAACGGCAGCGCTGGGCAGGCACGGTGCTGCGCCACCTGCTGCCCGGGTGGCCGTGGGCCCTGCGGCGGCCGCAGCGGGTGGCGTTCGTCCTGCGCGCTGAGGGCGGGCTGTACCGCAGCGTGCAGGGCCGCGCGGTCGACCTGCGCTACTTCGACCTGCTGCGCCCGCTGGACGCCCTGGCCGCCGAACTGAGCGCGTACCGGCCCACCGTGCTGGTCGGGCCGCCCAGCGTATTGCGTGCCCTGCACGCGGCCGGCGCCCGCGCCCGGCCCGCGCGGGTGGTCAGCGTCGCCGAGGTGCTCGAGGACGACGATCGGGCCGCGCTGGGTGCCGCGTTCGGGCCGGTCGTGCAGGTGTACCAGGCGACCGAGGGCCTGCTCGGCCTGCCGTGCGCGCATGGGCACCTGCACCTGAACGAGGCGCACGTGCATATCGACCTGGAGCCGCTGGGCGGGGACCGCTCCCGCCCGGTGGTCACGGACCTGCGCCGGCGGGCCCAGCCGGTGATCCGTCACCGCCTCGACGACGTGCTGCACGTTGATCCGCAGCCGTGTCCGTGCGGGCTCGCGTCCCGCCGGGTGCTGCACATCGCGGGGCGGCAGGACGACGCGCTGCGGCTGCCCGGCCCGGACGGCCAGCCGGTGACGGTATGGCCGGACTTCCTGCGGGGCGCGCTGGCTGCCCTGCCCGGCGTCCACGAGTACGGCGTCGCGCAGGTGGACGCCGCGACCGTGACCGTGGGCCTCGTGCCGCTCACGCCGGACACCGCCGGGGCCGCGTGCGCGGCGATCCGGCACGCCCTGCGCCGGGCGGGCGTCGATGAGGCCCGCGTCACCCTCGTTCCCGAGCTGCTGGGTTCCCCCCCGCCCGGCCGCAAACGCCGCCGCGTCACGCGGGTGTGGACCCCGCCCCTGGAGGCTCCATGATCCTGAACATGCGCGTGCTCGCCACCGCCCAGGCCCTGCCGCAGCGCGTCGTGACCACCGCCGAGGTCGCGCAGCGCTGCGGCGTCGATCCCGGTCTGGCCGAGGCGGGCACCGGCGTGCGCGAACGCCGCTGGCTGTCCGGCGACGAGACCGCCCTGAGTCTGGGCGTGCGCGCGGCCCACGACGCGCTGGAGCGCGCGGGCGTGCCGCTGGACGACGTCGATGTGCTGCTCAACGCCAGCGGCAGTCAGCTCCAGCCCATCCCGGACGGCGCGGCCCTGTACGCGCGCGGACTCGGCGTGAGCGGCGCGGCGTGTTACAGCGTGCACGCCACCTGCCTGAGCTTCCTGTCGGCGCTGCACCACGCGGCGCTGCTGGTACACACCGGGCAGGCCCGGCACGTGCTGATCGTGAGCAGCGAGTCGTCCAGCCTGGGCCTGAACTTTGGACAGCCCGAGAGCGCCCTGCTGCTCGGAGACGGTGCCGCCGCCGCAGTGATCGGCCCGGCCACGGACCCGGCACAGGGGGTCGAGGCGACGCGCTTCGAGACCTACCCGGCGGGCGCGGACCATACCCGCATGCGCGCCGGGGGTTCACTCCTGAGCCCCCTGACGCCGGGCCTGACGCCCGCCGACTTCCAGTTCGACATGCAGGGACTACAGGTACTGAAGCTGGCGTCGCGGGTGGTGCCGGCGTTCCTGGAGCGGCTGCGGCCGGGCCTCAGCCGCGGCCTGCCGGGCATTGACCGGGTGATTCCCCACCAGGCCAGCGCGGCCGGGCTGGCCCTGCTTGAGCGCTACGGCTGGCCCGCGGACCGGGTCGAGGTGACGCTGCCGCACCTGGGCAACGTGGTCGCGGCCAGCCTGCCCCTCACGCTGAACCACGCGCTCGAAGGTGGCCGGGCCGGGCCGGGAGACACGCTGCTGCTCGCCGGTACCGGCGCGGGCCTGAGCACCGGCGGCCTGATCCTGCGGCTGTGAGGGCCGTTCGGGCGGCGCTGGCCTTCCTGGCGGTCAAGGGCGTGATCCTGGGCATCAATGCGCTGTGCTTTCCCCGGTTGCGGCCACGTCCCCTGGCGCCGCGCCCGCGCGTGTCGCTGCTGGTGCCCGCCCGTGACGAGGCGCAGACCCTGCCGGTCACGCTGCCCGGCGTGCTGGCGCAGGGCGCGGCCGAGGTCATCGTGCTGGACGACCACAGCGCCGACGGCACCGGGGACGTGGCGCGGTCGCTCGGCGCGCGTGTCCTGCCGGGGCAGCCCCTCCCGCCGGGCTGGGTGGGGAAGTCCTGGGCGTGCCAGCAACTCGCGCAGGCCGCGACCGGCGACGTCCTGATCTTCACGGATGCCGACGTCCGCTGGCATCCCGGCGCGCTGGACGCCGTGGTGCACGACCTGAACACCTCAGGCGCGGACCTGCTGACGGTGCTGCCGCGCGCGGAGGGCCTGCGCGGCGGCGCGCGGCTGCTGACCCCGCTGGTGGATGTGGTCGTGCTCACGTGGCTGCCGTATCCGCTGCTCCAGCTGCCGTTCCGGCTCGCCACCACCGCCCACGGCGCGGTCATGGCGTTCCGCGCCCCTGCGTACCGGGCACTCGGCGGGCACGCGGCCGTACGGACCGAGCTGCTGGAGGACACCCAGCTCGCCCGGCACCTCAAGGCGGCGGGCGGCCGGGTGGCGCAGGCGCTCGGGCAGGAGCTGATCGGCATCCGCATGTACGGCGACTACGCGCAGTCCGTCGCGGGTTTCAGCAAGAACGCGCGCGGCGTTCACCTGGACTCGCGGGCGCTGATGCTGCTGCTGGCGGCGGTGCACCTGGGTGTGTATACCCTGCCGTGGCTGCTGCCCGCCCGCACGCGCGGCCACCGGCTGCTGCGGGCGCTGGGCCTGCTGGAACGCACGGCCGTGAACGTCATCGTGGGTCGCCGCTCGCCCGCGGACCTCGCCGAGGGCCTGCTCTCGCCGCTGACGCCGCTGGCCGCGCTGCCCGCGTACCGCCGCGCCCTGCGCCGCACCGTGGAGTGGAAGGGGCGGCGCTACCCGTCCTGACGCTCACGTGTCAGTCCCAGAAACCCACGTGCACGGCGGCGGCCTCGTCCTCCAGCGCGGGGCCGAGCACCTCGACGGCCCGCTGCCCGCGGGCGAACACCTCGCGGCAGGGGAGGGCCAGGGTGGGGTTCTCGGGGTGGCTGCCGGTCAGGGTCAGCAATCGGGCCTCCGACAGGGCGTACACCACCCGGCCCACGCCGCACCAGTACGCGGCCCCGGCGCACATCGCGCAGGGTTCGGCGCTGGAGTACAGCGTGCAGCGGCGCAGCTGCGCCGGGTCCAGCCGCCGGGCGGCCTGCGCCACCGCGACAAGTTCGGCGTGCCGAGTCGGATCGCCCTCCGGCGGGCGCGAGCCGTTCACGGCCTCGGCCACCACCTCGCCCCGGTCGTCCACGACCAGCGCCGCGAAGGGATGGTGGCCCTGCGCGCGGGCCTGCCCGCTCAGGGCGATGACCTGCCGCAGGAAGTGCAGGTCGGTCTCGGTGGGCGTGCTGGTCACCTGCCCAGCTTACCCGGCCGTGCGCTGCAGACGACAAGCAGCGCTCCATGGCAATGACCGTCCGCGTGGAGCGCTCGCAGGTCCTGGTCTACTTCTTGGGTTCGTCCGCGACCTGGCCGACCACGCCGGGCACCACCCACGACAGCGTGTTCAGGTCGGCCACGCTGACGGTCTTGCCGGCGGGCACGCGCAACACGCCGTTGCGGTCCTTGATCGGCCCGGTGAAGGGATCGAAGGTGGGCGTGGGCTTGCTCATGTCGGCCAGCACCTGCGTCACGCGGTCGTACACGCTCATCTTCTTGCCGTTCACGGTCATGGTCGCGGCCTTGAGCTGCGCCGTCCACTTGGGGTTCACGACCATGCCGTAGTCCGCGCCGACCTCGACTGCGCCCTTGTTCAGCAGCCACCAGTAGTCCACGTTCTGGAGGTTTTTGGTGGTGTACGTGCCGCTGTGCACCTTGGTCAGGAAGTCGATGTAGATCTTGTCCCAGTGCACCAGCTGCCCCGAGACCGTGTAGTCCGGCGCGTACTTGATCATGGAGTTGTAGTGGCTGAAGCCCGGCAGCTTCTTGCTGGCGATGGTCTGGAGGCCGGTGGCGCTGTCCTCGCTGCTGGTCAGGACGTCTGCGCCGCCCGAGATCAGGGCCTCGGCGGCCTCGCGGGCCTTGGTCGGATCGAACCACGAGTTGATCCACGTGACGTTCACGTTCGCCTTCGGGTTCGCGGCGCGCACGCCCAGCGCGAAGCCGTCGAGGTGGCGTTTGAGTTCCGGAATGGGGAAGGTGCCCAGGAAGCCCACCTTGCCGGTCTTGGTCAGCGCCCCGGCGATCAGGCCGTTCACGTAGAACACCTGATAGAAGTCCGCCATGTACGTCGCCATGTTCGGCGCGCGCTTGTATCCGGCGTTGTGCGCGAAGATCACGTTCGGGTACTTCTTCGCGGCGGCCAGCGTGTCGTCCATATAGCCGTAACTCGTCGTGAAGATCACCTGGCACCCCCGCGCCACGAGTTTGTCCAGCACCGGCATCGCCTGGCCCTCGGGGACGCTCTCGACGGTGCTGCTGTCCAGCCACGGCAGGGCCTTCTGCGTGATCAGGCGGCCCTGCTCGTGCGCGTATGTCCACCCGCCGTCCCCGACCGGGCCGGTGTACACGAAGCAGGCCTTGAGTTTCCCGCCCGCCTGGGCCTGGGCGGTGGGGGCGAGGGTCATGGTGGTGCTCAGCAGGGTCAGGGTGGCGAGCAGGGGTCGTTTCATGGCAGTCCTCCGCGTGGTGATGGGAGCGTTGCGGTGATTCGTGAACTATGTCCAAAATTCTAATAACGAATTGCGGAATGTATAGCCGGAGTTCCCTGCAAACGGCATGAAATGTGCATCCCTTTGCACAATTGGTGGACACTCTGCTGGCCACGCCGCCCCTGCCGAGCCGTTCACGCCGGCGTGCGACACTGGGGCACGACTTCTGGAGGGACGCCATGACCCAGCCCGACCTGCCCGCCGACGGCGTGTATTTCCGCGCCTGCAATCTCTGCGAGGCCATCTGCGGCCTGCGCCTCACGGTCGAGGGTGGCCGCGTGACCGACGTGCGCGGCGACCCCGACGACCCCCTCAGCCGCGGCCACATCTGCCCCAAGGGCACGGCGCTGCCGGACCTGCACGCCGACCCCGACCGCCTGAAACGCCCGCTGCGCCGCGTGGGCGACGCCTGGGAGGAACTGGAGTGGGACGCCGCGCTGGACTTCGTGGCCGCGCGCCTGAGCGCCGTCCGGGACGCGCATGGCCCGGACGCCGTGGCGAGCTTCCAGGGCAACCCCAGTGTGCACAACAGTGGCACGCTGCTGTCGGCCAGCGCGTTCCTGAAGGCTATCGGCAGCCGCAACCGCTTCACCGCGACCAGCACCGATCAGTTGCCGCACCACTTCGCGGGCGCGGAGATGTTCGGCCACCCGCTGCTGCTGCCCATCCCGGACATCGACCGCACGGACTTCTTCCTGATGCTGGGGGCGAATCCGGCCGCGAGCAACGGCAGCATCCTGACCGCGCCGGGCATGCGCGGGCGCCTGAAGGCCATCCGCGAGCGCGGCGGGCGCGTGGTGCTCTTCGACCCGCGCCGCACCGAGAGCGCCGCCCTTGCCACCGAGTACCACCCCATCCGGCCCGGCACCGACGCGCTGCTGCTGCTGGGGCTGCTGAACGTGATCTTCGTGGAGTTCCTGGAACGCCTGGGGCACCTGGAGACCTTCACGGACGGCTTGGAGGCGCTGCGGCAGGCGGCGGCCCCCTACACGCCGGTAGCAGTCGCGCCCGCCACGGGCGTGCCGGCGGACGTGATCCGCGGCCTGGCGCGCGACTTCGCGCGGGCGGAGCGGGCGGTCGCCTACGGCCGTATCGGGCTGAGCGTGCAGAGCTTCGGGGGCTTGTCGCAGTGGCTGGTGAACGCGCTCAATATCGTCACCGGACACCTCGACACGCCGGGCAGCGCGATGTTCCCCCGCCCCGCCTTCGACCTGCTGCTGCGCGCCAGGGCCGGCGAGGTGCACCACGGGCGCTACACGTCGCGGGTGCGGGGCCTGCCGGAATTCGACCATGAACTCCCGAACGTCACGATGGCCGAGGAGATGCTCACGCCGGGCGACGGGCAGGTGCGCGCACTGGTCACCATCGCCGGCAATCCGGTGCTGTCCACGCCGGACGGCGCGCGCCTCGACCGGGCGCTGGCGGGCCTGGACTTCATGGTCAGCATCGACCCCTACCTGAACGAGACAACCCGCCACGCGCACGTGATCCTGCCGCCCGCCACCGGTCTGGAGGTCGGGCACTACGACGTGATCTTCCACCACTTCGCGGTGCGCAACACCGCCCGCTATTCCGATCCGGTGTTTCCCATCGGGCCGGACCAGCGCTATGACCACCAGATCTTCGCGGGCCTCACGGAGCGCCTCACCGGCAAGGCGGGCACGTCGCCCGAGGCCCGCCTGAATCTGGGCCTGAAGCACGGCCCGTACGCCACCAGCGTCGAGGACCTGCGCGCCCACCCGCACGGCATCGACTACGGCCCGCTGACGCCGTGCCTGCCGGAGCGCCTGCTGACCGCAGGCGGCCGCGTGCACCTCGCGCCCGCCGCGATGCTGGCCGACCTGCCGCGCCTGCACGCCACGCTGCGCGCCCCAGTGCCGCCCCTGGTGCTGATCGGCCGCCGCGATCTGCGCAGCAACAACTCCTGGATGCACAACACGCCCCGCCTGATGCGCGGCCCCGCGCGCTGCACCGTGCAGCTCCACCCGCACGACGCCCGCGGCCTTCAGGACGGCCAGGACGTGACCGTGCAGTCGCGCGTGGGCGCCGTGACCGTGCCGCTGGAGATCACGGAGGACGTGATGCCGGGCGTCGCGTGCCTGCCGCACGGCTTCGGCCACGGGCGGGTCGGCGTACGCCTCGCGGTCGCGCAGGCCCACGCGGGGGCCAGCGTGAACGACCTGACCGACCCGGAGCGCGTGGACGCCCTGACCGGAAACGCCGCCCTGAACGGCGTGCCGGTCACGGTGCGCGCCGCCGTGACCGAGGCGATGTCCGCCGACTGACCGCTGCGTTCAGTGGCTCGCGGCCTGCTCCAGCGCGAGGCGGATGAACGCCCGCGTGAGGTCGAGGTCGCCCGGCACGGCCGGGGTGCCCACGCGCCCGAACTGACCGGGGTGCTGCGCCCACGCGCGTTCCAGCAGCGCGGCCCAGCCGGGCCAGCGGGCCTGCGCCCACGTCACGGCGGCGCGCTTGGAGTGCACCTCGCCCGTCTCCAGGGTGTGCAGCATCCGCGCCACGCTCAGCGCGACGTACGGCTGGCGCCAGCCGTCGTCCAGCGCACTGGGATTGGACAGCAACTCGGTGCACCACGCCCGCAGCGTCGCGTCCACCTCGGCACGCAGGGCGTCCGGCGTGACCGGATCGATCAGGTCGCGGGGTCCCGGCCCGGCCAGGGCGAGGCCGTGCTCGCGGGCGATCCAGCGCACCACCAGGGTGTTGTCGTGCGCGGAGTGCTCCAGCACCACGCTGCCGTTGTCGAAGTACGGCACCGGAGTGCCCGCCGCGTCGGGGCTCTGCAGCACGTCCAGCGGCATGTACGAGCCCTCCAGATGCCGCGCCCACGGCGTGCTGAGGTCATGCAGGTGCCGGTGCAGGGCCTGGACCGCCCGCTCGCGCGCCGGCGTCAGGGGCGAGCGCACCACCACCATGAAATCCACGTCGCTGCCGTCGTCCGCGTCGCCCAGCGCGAAGGACCCGTGCAGGAAGGCCGCCACGAACTCCGGACCCAGGATCAGCCGCGCGCCGCGGGCCAGCTGCTCGAGCAGGGCATCCAGGTCCGCGATGCCCGTGGGAATCGAGTCGGTCATGCGCCGGGCTGCGCCAGGACCCACGCGATGGCGCGGTCCGTCAGGCGGTCCAGCGCCTCCACGCTCTGTACGAGGTGCTCTTCCAGCGTGTCCTCGATCCTGTTGTGGCTGATGCCGCGCAGCGACTGCACAAACAGCATCACGGTCGGCACGCCAGAGCGGGCGACCTCGGCCGCGTCGTGCAGCGGTCCGCTCGGCAGGCGGTGGGCCGTGCCCGAGACCTCGCGCACGCTCGCCTCGGCCGCGTCGATCAGCTCCGGGTGGAAGGGGATCGGCTCGATGTACCACAGGTCACCGAAACTCGCGGTGCAGCCGCCCTCTTCGGCGAAGCGCCGGGCTGCGTCCTGCGCGTCCTGCCACATCGCGGCCAGCTTCCCGGCGTCGAGGTGGCGCTGGTCCAGCGTGAGTTCGCAGGTCTCGACCACGCTGGTCACGATGCCCGGCAGGGTCGTGCAGCGGCCGATGGTGCACACGCCCCCGTGGCGCTCCGCGATGGTGTAGATCTCCTGCGCGAGCTGCCCCGCCGCACGGAACGCGTCCCGCCTCAAGTTCATGGGCGTGGAGCCCGAGTGCGCCGCCTGGCCGTGGAACGTGACGGTGTGCCGCTCGACCCCCACCGTGCCCAGCACCGCGCCCAGCGGCAGGCCCAGCCCTTCCAGCACCGGCCCCTGTTCGATGTGCAGTTCCAGGTACGCGGCGGCGCCCTCCAGCTCCTTCCTCGCCTGCGGGGCGTCCGCCAGCGTCACGCCCACCCGCGCCAGCGCGTCCTCCAGGCCCACGCCGTCCTTGTCGCGCAGCTTGCGCATCTCGGCGATGTCGATGTTGCCGCCTGCCGCGCTCGATCCGTACAGCGACCGCCCGAAGCGCGCGCCCTCCTCGTCGGCCCAGTCCACCAGCTTCAGCGTCACGGGGGGTCGCCCGCCGTACTGCTCGCTTATGCGCCGCAGCACCTCCACGCCCGCCAGGACATTCAGGCAGCCGTCCAGCCACCCGCCGTTGGGCACGCTGTCCAGGTGCCCGCCGATGACCAGCACGCGCTCGGAGTCGCCGGGCATGGTCGCCCACCAGTTCCCGGCGGCGTCCTGGCGCTGCTCCACCGGCAGCGCGTCCAGGCGCTCTTTCAGGAACGCGCGCGCGGCCAGCCACGTGTCGGTGAAGGCCACCCGCTGCGCCCCCTGCTCGTCACCGGTCAGCTCGCGCAGGGCCTTGAGGTCGTCGATGGTCCGCTGGGGATGCAGGGGCATGATCCACCTTAACGGACGGGCTCCGGCCGTGGAAAGAGCCGGCCTGGGCACGCCGCGTCGCGTCCCCGGCCGGGCTCCGATGCGGGCGGACGCCCGGGTCGCCAAGACGCCCGCGTCACATCCCGAACAGTTCCTTCAGGCCCGTGTGGAGCGTCGCCGGAGCGCGTCCCAGGAGCTGGGCGAGGTCCGGGCTGACCTCGTCCTCCTGGCCGTTGGCGATGTCGGTCATGAATCCCACGGTCCGCCGGGCGACCACCTCCGGGACCCCCCGCTCGACCATCTGTGCCGCGAAGGCGCCAGCTTCGGTGGGGCGGTAGGTCACCTGGCGCCCCGACAGCCGGGTCAGTTCGGCCGCCACGTCATCAAAGGAAGCCGCCACGCCGCCGGTGAGGTGGTACAGCTCCCGCGGCCACACGTCGGCCGCCAGGGCGTTCGCCATCGCCTCGCCCATTTCCCGGCGCAGGGCGAACGCGACGCGGCCCTCACCGGCGGGCAGCGCGATGGTGCCGGTCTCGAACACCCGCTCGCCCACGAAGCGCGGAAGGGTGTCCATGTACAGGACGTTGCGGAAGATGGTGAACGGCAGGCCGCTGGCCCGGACGAGTTCCTCGGTCCGGAAGTGCCCGTCCATGAGGACGTTCGCCATGGTGGAGGGATCTTTCAGCGTCCGGCCGGTGTAGGCGACGCCCTGCACGCCAGCTGCTCTGGCGGCGTCCACCACCTGCTGGTGCTGCTGGACACGCCGCTCCTCGTCGGTCCCGGCGATCAGCAGCACGCGCTCGACGCCGTGCATGGCCCTCTCAAGCGACGAGCGGTCGTCATACTCCCCGATCCGGACGTCCACGCCCCGGTCCCGCAGGTCCGCGGCCCGGCCCTCATCCCGCGCCAGGGCGGCCACCCCGCCGGCCGGGCCGATCTTCAGGAGCTGGTCGATGACGCTGCGGCCCAGGTGGCCGGTGGCTCCGGTGACGAGAATCATGGTGGTCTCCTTGTCGAGCGAAGAGGGGCGGGGAAGGGTGGGGCCAGATCAAACGTTGCCCTGGAGCTGCCAGCGGTAACGGTATTCTGATTCCAGTGATATGTCAAGGTGATAGCGATAGGGTGTTATCATCGATATATGATGTCGTCCCCGGTGCCCTCGCCACAGGAGCGCATCCTGCACGCTGCCCTGACGCTGCTGGAGACCGGCGGGATCGACGCGGTCTCCACCCGTGCGGTCAGCGTGGCGGCCAACGTCCAGCCCCCCACCATCTACCGCCATTACGGCGACATGCGCGGCCTGCTGGACGCCGTCGCCAGCGCCGGCTTCCACACGTACCTGCGGGCCAACGCGTCCCGTGCCCGGCGCGCCGATCCGGTGCAGGAACTCCGCGAGGGCTGGCACCTGCACGTGGACTTCGGCCTCAAGCACCCGCACCTGTATGCCTTGATGTACGCCGCGCCAGAATCCGGCACCCTGTCCCCCGCCGCCCGCGAGGGCTTCGCGGCGCTCCACGCCCTGATAGAACGCATCGCCGCGACCGGACGGCTCACCACGGGCGTCGAACGCGCGGCCGCCATGGTTCACCGCGCCGGCCTGGGCTACACGCTGGGACAGCTCAGTGACCCCATCCCCGACCCCAGCGTGTCGGACGCCATGCTGGACGCCGTCCTGAGCGTCATTCTCACGCCCGAACCCGCCGACGCCACGCCCCCCGGGCCGAGTGCCGCCGCCCACGCCGTCGCGCTGGCCGCCGTGCTCAAGGCCGAGCCGAGCCCCTTCAGCGAGGCCGAGCGGTATCTGCTGACGGAGTGGCTGCGCCGGCTGATGTGAGGTCCGTGGAGCGACCCGCGTTCTGCGCTGAGCGGCACGAGAGCGGCGGATACGGCACGGTGTGCGGTATCCGCCGTCTTCCGTCCCCCGAGCCTCCTGTGGTCGGCCCGGAGCTGGTCCTGACTTACTTCGCCTTCTTGCCCGTCGCCATTTCCCACACGCTGTAGTTCACGGCCCCGGCGCTGGGCATGCTCTTGAGGATGCCCAGGTCCATCAGCAGCTTCACGTTGGCCTGGTACGTGGCGGGATCGAGGTACCCGGCCATGCCCTTCAGGGTCGGGCCGGCCTTGTACAGCTTGGCGATCTCGGCCATCTGCCACGTCTGGTGCCCGGCGGCGCTGGCGCGCGTGCCCGAGCCCTTGCAGGTGTTGCCGCAGTTGACCAGCACGATCTGCACGGCTTCCTTCTGGTTGGCGACCGCGTAGTTCCAGCCCTTCAGGGTGGCGCGCACGAGCTTCGCGGCGATTTCCTGGCCGCTCATGCCGCTGCCCTTGAAGTTCTTGGTGTCGAGCACCTTCTGCGTGGTGAACATCAGGTCCTCGAGCAGGTTCACGCCGTTGTCGGCGGCGCTCATGATGTTCAGCTTGTCCAGCGGGTAACCCAGGCCCACGATCTGGTCGACCTCGTTGTAGGTCATGGCCGAGACCGCATCGACCTTGTCCGGGAACACCAGGCTGGGGTCGAAGGGATACGTCACGGCCTGCACGCTGGGGTTCGCCACACTGCTGTCCAGGCTGCTGGTCATGTTGTTCTTCTTGAGCAGCGCCACGGCCGGGTACTCGTTGCCGCTGGGCCACACGCCGATCTTCTTGCCCATCAGGTCGGCCGGTTTCATGATGTCCTTGGTCTTCAGGCTGACCAGCGTGTACCCGCTTTTCTGGAACAGCTGCGCGATGTGCACGACCGGCAGGCCCTGCTGGCGCGCGGTGAGCAGGTCCGTGATCCACGTGGTGCCGAAGTCGGCGGTGCCGGTGGCGACCGTCTGGATGGGCGACTGGTCCCCGATGGGCAGCAGCGTCACGTCTAGGCCCTCGGCCTTGTAATAGCCCTTGGCCTGCGCGACGAAAAAGCCCGCGAACTGCGCCTGCGGGAACCACTTGAGCTGGAGCTTGACGGGCACGTTGGCGGCGTGGGCGGAACCGAGGGTGGCGGCGGCGAGGGCGAACAGCAGGGCTTTCTTCATCGGGAACCTCCGGAACGTGGGGAGCGGGTTAACGGTTCAGACGGCGGCTGGCGTGCCAGCCCGTGAAGCGGTGTTCGAGCCACTGGATGACCGCGTAGAACGCGATGCCCAGCACGGAGGCGACCACGATGGCTGCCCACACGATATCGAGGTTGAACCGCCCGGCCTCGATCTGGATGCGGAAGCCCAGGCCGCGCCCGGTTGTGCCGAAAAACTCCCCGACGATGGCGCCGATCATGGCGAGGGTCGAGGCGACCTTGAGCGCGTTGAACAGGAAGGGCAGGGCGCTCGGCACCCGCACCAGCGCGAACGCCTGTGCGGGCGGGGCGGCGTAGGTCCGCATCAGGTCGAGCAGCAGGGGATTGGCGCTCTGGAGGCCGCGCACCACGTTCACCACGACGGGGAAGAACACGGTGATCGCCACGATGATCGCTTTGCTGGTCCACTCCAGCCCGAAGGCCTTCACGACCACCGGCGCGAGCGCCACGATGGGAATGCTGGAGAACAGGCCCGCGTACGGCAGCGCTCCGCGCTCCAGGAACGGAAAGCGCACGGCCGCCAGCGCGACGAGGATGCCCAGCGCGGCGCCCGCTGCGTAGCCGGTCAGGGTCTCCTGCACGAAGGTCACGCGGGCGTCTTGCAGCAGCACCGCGCGGGCCGACCACAGCGCCTGCACCACCCGCGTGGGCGTGGGAATCAGGCCCGGCGGCACCCCGAAGGCCCGCAGCAGCGCCTCCACGCCGATCAGGACCAGCAGCGCGGCGATCAGCGCCGGGAGGAGCCCCGACAGGCGCGCGGCGACCGCGCCCAGCCCCGCGACGCCGCCCAGCGCGCCCAGCACCGTCAGGGCGATGCTCAGCGCCTTGCGGCCCGGCGGCACGCTGTCCAGCGGGTAGGGCCACACCACCCACACCGCCGCGAGCAGCAGCAGCGCGCCCAGCGCCAGCAGCGCCCAGCCGAGTGCGGTGCGGCTGCCCCCGCGCGTCAGCGTCACCGCGACTGTCCCGCTCGCCACGGCGTCACCAGCCTCTCGACCACGCCCAGCAGACCCACCAGGGCGATGCCCAGCGCCGCGCCGTACAGCATGATCACCCACAGCGCCAGCGTGTCCGATGCGCGCGAGTTCTCCGCCAGCATCTTGCCCAGTCCCGCAAAGGAGATGGTGCTGATCTCCGCCACGATGGAACCGATCAGCGCGGCCGTCGCGGCGACCTTCAGCGACGTGAACAGGAAGGGCAGGCTGGCCGGCAGCCGCAGCTTCCAGAACACCTGGGAGCCGGACGCGCGGTACGTGCGCATCAGGTCTTCCTGCATGGGGTCAGGGCTGCGCAGGCCCGCCGACACGCCCACCGCCACCGGGAAGAACGCGATGTACGCCGCGATCAGCGCCTTGGGCAGCCAGCCCTGCACGCCGTACTGCCCGAGCACCACCGCCAGCATGGGCGCGAGCGCCACCACCGGCACTGTCTGCGACGCGATCAGCCACGGCAGCGTCACGCGCTCGAAGGCGCGGCTGGCGACCAGCCCCACGGCCAGGATCACGCCCAGCACCGTGGCGATCCCCAGGCCGACCAGCGTCTCACCGGCGGTGACCAGGGTGTTGTACGGCACGCTGGTCGGGGACATCGGCGGCGTGCTCATGGTGCGGAAGCTCGCGCCGAGCTGCGCGGGGGCCGGCAGCACCGGGTTGCGGAGCTGTGTGGCGCACGCGATGGCCGTCTTGCACTCCAGTTCCGCGCCGCTGTCGAGCGTCCGCTGCGCCTGGCCCACGTTCGCCCACAGCATCAGCGGCCAGTACAGGGCCAGCACGACCACGGCCACGACCAGCATCGGCCCCAGGGTTCCGATGCTGCCCGGCCGGCGGAGGGTCGTCATCGGCTACTCCTCGACATCGAAGCCGTGTCCCTTGCGCAGCAGTTCGCGCACGCGCGTGGCCAGTTCAAAAAAGCGCGGCGACTCGCGCGTCTCCTGCGTGCGGGGGTGTGGCAGGTCGATGTCCACCACGCCCTCGATCTTGCCGGGTCTCGCGGTCATCACGACCACGCGGGTGCTCAGGAACACCGCCTCGGTGATGCCGTGGGTCACGAACACCACCGTCTTGCGCGTGTCCTGCCACAGCCGCAGCAGCTCGCCGTTCAGCTTCTCGCGGGTAATCTCGTCCAGCGCGCCGAAGGGTTCGTCCATCAGCAGCAGCGGCGGATCGAAGGCCAGCGCCCGCGCGATGGACACGCGCTGCTGCATGCCGCCCGACAGCTGCCACGGGTAGCGGCCCTCGAAACCGGTCAGACCCACCAGCTCCAGCATCTCGCGCGCCCGCGTCTCGCGGGTGGCCTTCGGGCGGTTCATGACGTCCAGCGGCAGCATCACGTTCTGGAGGACCGTGCGCCATTCCATCAGCGCCGGAGCCTGGAACACGTAGCCGTACTCGCGCGCCTGCCGCGCCTGCGCCGGCGTCTTGCCGCCGATCCGCAGCTCGCCGCTGGTGGGCGTGATCAGGTCGGCCATCAGCCGCAGCAGCGTGGTCTTGCCGCAGCCCGACGGCCCGATCAGCGAGATGAACTCGCCGGGCCGGATAGCAAGCGTGGCGTCCTGCAACGCGATGGTGTCGCTGCCCGCGCCCCGGAACACCATGTTCAGGTTCCGCAGGTGAACGGCCGCCGCGTCCGTGCCGACGGTGTATGGGGTGGCCGGTGCGCTCAAGCGGTGCTCCCGTGCGGGTGGCGGCGCAGCAGGTGCCCGCGCGACGGATCGCCCACGAACTCGCCGTCCCGCGCCGCGACCTGACCGCGCACCGTGACCACGCTGGGCCGCCCGTCGATGTCCATACCCTCGAAGCCGCTGTAGTCGTTGTTCACGTGGCAGGTCTCGGCGCTGATCTTGCCACGGTACGCCGGGTCGTAGATCACCAGATCGGCGTCCGAGCCCACCGCGATCTCGCCCTTCTTCGGGTACAGGCCGAAGATCTTCGCCGTGCGCGTGCTCGCCGCGTCCACGAAGCGGTGGACGTCCAGATTGCCCCGGCTGACGCCGTAGGTGTACAGCAGGTTCACGCGGTCCTCGATGGCGGGAATACCGTTGGGGATCTTTGTGAAGTCGCCGTCCCCCATGTGCTTCTGCGCTACGTCGAAGGGGCAGTGGTCGGTCGCCACCGTGTCGATCTCGCCCCGCTCCAGCGCCGTCCACAGCGCCTTCTGGTTCGATTTGTCGCGCAGCGGGGGGCTCATCACGTGCTTGGCGCCCTCCACGCCGGGCCGCTCGGCGTAGGTCTTGTCCAGCAGGAAGTGCGGAATCACCGACTCGATGTGGAGGTTCACGCCGCGCGCCTTGGCGTCCAGCGCGGCCTTCAGCGCACGGGCGTTCGACAGGTGCACCACGTAGCCCTCCGCGCCCGTCATCTCCAGGAAGGTGGCGAAATGCGCGGTGCCGTCGGCCTCCACCTGCTCCGGGCGGCTGGGTTCGTGCCACTCCGGCCCGGTCTTGCCCTCGGCAAGGAGCTTGGCCTGGAGCTGCGACACGAGTTCCGCGTTCTCGCAGTGGGCCGTGACGACCACGCCGAGTTCCTTCGCCAGCGTCAGCGTGCGGAACAGCGCCGCGTCCTCGATCCCGAAGGCGCCCTTGTACGCCAGGAACACCTTGAACGACGTCATGCCGCCCGCGACCAGCTCGCGCAGGTAGCCCTCGGTCGCGTCATTCCACGCGGTCACGCCGATGTGGAAGGTGTAGTCGCACGCGCTGTGGCCCTCGGCCATGCCGGACCACAGGTGCCACGCGTCCATCAGGTCCTCGCTGCCACCCGGCGCGAGCATCTCGATGTACGTGGTCGTCCCGCCGATCACGGCCGCCTGGCTGGCAGTGGTGTGCGTGTCCTTGGCAAACGTCCCCATGAACGGCAGATGGACGTGCACGTGCGGATCGATGAATCCGGGGAAGACCAGCTTGCCGCTCGCGTCGATCACCTCGGCGCCGTCCGGCGCGCTCAGGTGCTCCCCGATCTGCGCGATGGTCTCGCCCTCGACCAGGATGTCCGCCGTGTACCGCCGGTCCGCGGTGACGATCTCGCCGTTCTTGATGAGCAGGGTCATGTCAGCTCCAGAGAGGGGGCCAGAGAGAGGGACGGGGGCCGCTCAGCCGGCCGTGGTCACTTGCACTGCAACTGCACGGCGCGGCCGTTCGGGGTGTTGTCGTAGGCGATGGCGCAGGCCATCTGCGCGTTGCGGCACGATTCGATGGCGATGTTGGTGCTCGTGACGGTGGTCACGCACGCGAACTTGCTGGGCGGGAACTTGTTCGTCGCGGCGGTGCCCTGTGCGCGGGCGACGGTCGGGCCGACCACGCTGCCCGCCACGAAGGTGCCGATCAGGGCGAGAACCACCAGTGAGTTGCGCTTGTTGTTCATGTCTGCTCCCCGGTGGACGTCCGTGGCCGGTGCTCAGTGGATGTCGATGCCCTGTTCCTTGCGGTAGGCCATCATGGCATCCCAGCTCGTGGCAACCTCGGGCCGCTGCGCGGTCAGCTGATCCCACGTGATGCTCTCGCGCCCCGACGGCACGCTGACCATCTCGATACAGCCGTCCACCGGACAGACGTTCGCACACAGCGCGCACCCGACGCAATCCGGCTCGCGCACGACCGGCTGCGGCCGGGTGTCCGCGACCTGCCTGCCGTTCGCGCGGACGTCGAAGCCGGGGTTCACGCGCACGCCGCCGTCGGCAACAAGGTCGATGCACTGGTGCGCGGTGTCGTTGCACGCCACGTAACACAGGTTGCACTGGATGCACTTGTCCGGGTCGATGCGGGCGACCGCCTGGTAGCTCAGATCGAGTTCCCCGAAGGTGCTCGTCTGCGGCAGCGCCCTGCCGGCGACGTCGTAGATGGTGGCGAAGCCCTTGTCGTCCATCCAGTTGCTCAGGCCGTCGATCATGTCCTCGACGATGCGGTAGCCGTAGTGCATGGCGGCGGTGCACACCTGCAGCGAGGTCGCGCCCAGCAGCAGGAATTCCGCCGCATCGCGCCACGTCACGATGCCGCCCATGCCGCTGATCGGCACGCCGCTGGCGCGCACCCGCGCGTCCGTCATCAGCTCGGCGAGCATGTTCAGCGCGATGGGCTTGACCGCCGGGCCGGCATAGCCGCCGTGCGTGCCACGCCCGCCGATGTTCGGCGTGATTCTCAGCGTGTCCAGATCGATCTTCATGACCGAGTTGATGGTGTTGATGAGGCTCAGGGCCGTCGCGCCGCCCGCCAGCGCGGCGTGTGCGGGTTCGGTGATGTGCGTGATGTTCGGCGTGAGCTTCACGATCACCGGCAGCCGCGTGATGGACGTGACCCACTGCGTGTTCAGCTCGCACATCTCCGGCACCTGCCCGACGGCCGCGCCCATGCCGCGCTCGCTCATGCCCTGCGGGCAGCCGTAGTTCAGCTCGATGCCGTCGGCGCCGGTGTCCTCGATCTTCATCACGATGTCGCGCCACGCCTGCGGATCGGCGTCCACCATCGCGGAGACGATCACGGCGCGGTCCGGCCACATCCGCTTGACCTCCGCGATCTCGCGCAGGTTCACGTCCAGCGGGCGGTCACTGATCAGCTCGACGTTGTTGATGGCGAGCAGGCGCTGCCCGGCGATGCTGAGGCCGCCGTAGCGGTTGGAGATGTTCAGCACCGGCGCGCCGATGGTCTTCCACACCGCGCCGCCCCAGCCGTACTCGAAGGCGCGGTGGATCTGGTGCCCGCTGTTGGTGGGCGGCGCGGACGCCAGCCAGAAGGGGTTGGGCGCGCGGATGCCCGCGAAGTCGATGCTCAGGTCAGCCATGCGCGGCCTCCTTGGGTGCCGAGAGCTGCTCGTGGATGGCGGCGGCGGCGTACTTGCCGTCCTGCACGGCCATGACCGTGCTGGCGGTGCCGCGTGCCCGCACGCAGTCGCCGCCGGCGTACACGCGCGGAATGCTGGTCCGCATGCCGCCGTCCACGGCGATGTACCCGTGATCCAGTTCCAGGCCCAGCGCGACCGCCAGCGCGGGCTTCTCCTGCCCGATGGCCTTGATGACCTGATCGCAGGGAATCACGAACTCACTGCCGGGCAGTGGCCGGGGGCTGGGCCGGCCCGACGCGTCCGGCACGCCCAGCACCATCCGCACGCACTCCAGCCCGGTCACGGTGTCCCCCTCGGTCACGACGCGCACCGGCTGGGTCAGGAACTGGTAATTGATGCCCTCGTGCAGCGCGAACTCGTACTCGTGGCGGTACGCGGTCATCTCGGCTTCCGTGCGGCGGTAGACCATCGTGACGTCGGCGCCGTGCCGCCGGGCAATCGTCGCCGCGTCGATGGCGGTGTTGCCCGCACCGATCACCGCGACGCGCCGGCCCACCTGCAGCGCGTCCGGGCTCACCTTGCTGTCCTCGATGAGTTGCAGGCCGTCGAGCACGTACTCCTCGCCGGGCATGCCCATGGCGGGCACCGCGCCCAGGCCCACTGCCAGCACCACGGCGTCGTATTCGGCCAGCAGCACGTCGAGGTCGGCCGCGCCGACGAGTTCGCGCTGGGTCTGCACGTCCACGCCCAGTGCCCTGACCGCCTCGACCTCGCGCAGCGAGACCTCAACGGGTTCGCGCAGCACGATGATGCCGTATGTGGAGAGCCCGCCGCCCAGCTCGCGTTTTTCCAGCAGCGTGACCGCGTGGCCCAGCTTGGCGAGTTCGGCGGCGGCGCTCAGACCGGCCGGCCCGGAGCCGACCACGGCCACCCGGCGCCCGGTCGCGGGGCCGGGCTGGAACAGCTGAACGCCGCGCTCCTGTACGTGGTCGACCGCGTAGCGTTGCAGGCGGCCGATCGCAATGGGCTTGTCCTCGGCGTTCAGCACGCACGCGCCCTCGCACAGTTCCTGCACGGGGCACACCCGCGCGCAGGTGCCGCCCAGGAAGTTCGCCTCCAGGATGGTGCGGGCGCTGCCGCGCAGGTTCCCGGTGCTGATCTTGCGGATGAACGTCGGGATGTCGATGTGCGTGGGGCACGCCTGGAGGCACGGCGCGTCGAAGCAGTACAGGCAGCGGTTCGCCTCGACCGTCGCCTCGTGCGGGGTGAGCGGCATGTACGTCTCCGCGAAGAGGTTCGCGTCGGGCACGGGGGTGTTCGGCGGGACGTGGGCGGTCGCATCGGTCATCAGGAACCTCCGGGGCGTGGTGGGCCTCCCGGCGCCGCCGGCCGGGGCGGAGCGGGAAGCGGTTCAGACCCTCTCAGGAGACGATTAACCGCGTATTGGGCGCATGCTAGGGCGTGAATAAAGAGAAAGTCAACGCCAAATTCACGTCCAGCCCAGATGACGGGAAAGCCACGTTCTGGTCGGTAAAAACAACAATCGTTCGGGCGAATGATCGCAGCGCGAAAATATGCAACCTGTGCATAAACAAGGACGTTCCGACACCTCGGCGGAACAGGACAGCGCGGACTGGTGCCCCCATGGTACCAGTCCGCGCTGTGCCCGTGGTCAGCGGCTCTGTGTGTCGGCGGCGTCGCGCAGGGCGTCGCCCATGAAGTTGAAGGCCAGCACCGAGATCACGATCAGGACGCCGGGCAGCAGCAGCCACGGGTACAGGCTCAGGGTCTCGAAGTTCTGCGCGTCCTTCAGCAGCAGCCCCCACGACGTCATGGGCTCCTTGATGCCCAGGCCCAGAAAGCTCAGGGCGCTCTCGCCCAGGATGTAGCCGGGCAGCGCCAGGGTCGCCGTGACGATCAGGAACGAGCTCAGGTTCGGCATGATGTGCCGCAGGATCACGCGCAGGTCGCTGGCGCCCAGGCCGCGCGCCGCCTGCACGTAGTCCACGTTCCGCGCCGAGATGACCTGCCCGCGCACCACCCGCGCCAGCCCCGCCCAGCCGATCAGCGCGAGCACCGCCACGATGCCCAGATACACCCACGTCGAGGGCCAACGCGCCGGGATGATCGTCGAGAGCGCCAGCAGGATCGGCAGGCGCGGGAACGACAGCAGGATCTCCACCAGCCGCTGGATGACGTTGTCCACCCAGCCGCCGAAGTACCCGCTGACCCCGCCCAGCACGATGCCGATGGCGAAGGAGATCAGCACGCCGATCACGCCGACCGTCAGGCTGACCTGCGCGCCCACCAGCATGCGCGACAGCAGGTCGCGGCCGAACTTGTCGGTGCCCAGCGGGAAGTAGAAGCCCTCCTTCACGCCGAACAGGTGCCACTGGCTGTGGAAGACGCCCAGCAGCGAGTAGCGCGATTCGGTGGGGTCGTCGCCGCGCACGAAGAACAGGATCGGGATGGGGCGCGAGGTGTCCGGCGCGAAGGTGGCCTTGAAAGTCACGGGATCGCGGGATTTTTTGAAGCCGTACACGAAGGGCCGCATCAGCTTGCCCTGGTGCACCACGTGCACCGCCTGCGGCCGCTGGTACGGGTTGTCCTGGTGCTGCGCGGTGATCGAGTATGGCGAGAGGAACCCGGAGAAGATGGCGATCACGTACAGCGCGACCAGCACCCAGAAGCTCAGCACACCGACCTTGTTGCGCCGGAAGCGCCGCAGGGCCAGGCTCAGCGGCGTCTGGCGGACCTCGGCGGTCGGCGCGGTGGGGGAGAGGGTGGCGGTCACTCGAACCTCACGCGTGGGTCGGACCACGCCAGCGCGAGGTCCGCGAGCAGGTTCCCGAGCAGCAGCAGCGCGGCGCTCAACAGCAGCAGCGTCATGGCGACGTACTGGTCCTTGTTCAACAGCGAGTCGTACAGGAACGGCCCGATGGTGGGCAGGTTCAGCACGATGCTGGCGATGATCGTCCCGGAGATCAGGCTGGGCAGGCTCAGGCCCGCGAGACTGATGAGGGGATTGATCGCGTTGCGCACCGCGTGCCGCCACAGCACCGTGCGCTCGTCCAGGCCCTTGGAGCGCGCGGTCCGGACGTAGTCCTGGTTGATGACGTCCAGCGTGCTGGCGCGCATCTGGCGCATCAGGCCCGCCACGCCCTCCAGCCCGATGGCGATCATGGGAATCCACAGGTGGTTGAGCAGGTCGAGCACGCGCGCCGGGCTCCACGGCGCGTCGATGAACTTCGGGCTGAACAGGCCGCCCACGTTCGTGCCGCCGAAGTGCAGCACCAGCGCGATCAGCAGCAGCGCCACCAGAAAGTCCGGCGTGGCGAGGCTGACATAGCCCAGGAAGTTGGCGAAGGTGGACGCCGGGCCATAGCGGTTGATGGCGGTGTAGATGCCCAGCGGAATGGCAATTACCCAGCTCACGATCAGCGTGAGCACCGCCAGGAACACGGTCCAGCCGAGCCGTTCCCAGATCAGCGAGCTGACCGGGCGGCCGTTGGCGAACGAGAAGCCGAAGTCGCCGTGCAGCACGATGCCCTTGATCCACGTCAGGTACTGCACCCACGCGGGCTGGTCCAGGCCGAGCTGCTTGGTGATGGCGGCGACCGTTTCCTTGGTCACGCGCGGATCTTCGAGGTACTGGTCGAGAAAGGAGCCGGGCTGGAGGTTGATCACCACGAAGCACACGGCGCTGATCAGCAGCAGCGTGGGGATCATGCCCAGCACGCGGCGCAGGGCGTAGGTCAGCATGGACGGGAACTCAGGGGCACGGTGGACACTCCGGGGAACGAAAGAGGGCGTGGTGAGACGCCGGGGGCGGGCCTCACCACGCTCCCCTGGCGACTTACTTCTGGTAGATGAGCGGAACGGGGTTGTAGCCGGGAATCACGCCGAGGTTGTACACGTAGTTCCCGAACTTGTTGCTGACCGCGCCGATGTTCTCGGGCTTGGCGATGGGCGTGACCGGCAGGTTCTGCGCGAACAGCAGCTGCCAGCGGGTGTACAGCGCCTTGCGCTCGCTGGCGCTGGGCGTAACGGCCGCCTTCTCGAAGATCGAGTAGATCTCCTTTTCCCACGGGGCCATCTTGGCGACGTTCGGGGTCTCGCCGTCCTTGGCGGGCTGCAGCGAGCGGTGCCAGTAGTACAGGCTGCCGCCGGGCTCCCAGATGGGGCGGCGCAGTTCCGGGTCCGGCTGGTCGCCGAAGGCGTGCAGGATCATGTCGTAGTCGCCGGCCAGACCGGTCGAGAGCAGCTTGCTGCTGAGAATTCCGCGCAGGTTGACCTTCACGCCGACCTTGGCGAAGTCGCTCTGGAGGATGGTCGCGATGGGCGGGTACACCGCCGAGTCCGTGCCGTACGTCAGGTCGAACTCCAGCGGCTTGCCGTTCGGCAGCAGTCGCACGCCCGCGCTGTTCTTCTTGTTCAGGCCCATGGCGTCCAGCGCCGCGCCCGCGGCGGCCAGGTCGAAGCTGCCGAGCTGGCGGGTGGTGTTCACGTAGAACGCCTTGTTGGCTGGGGCAACGCCGTGGCCGGGCAGGCTCGCCAGGCCGTTGTACACCGTGTCGATCACGCGCTCACGGTTCACGGCAGACTGCATGGCCTTGCGGAAGCGCACGTCGCTGAACACCTTGGCGAGCGCCGCGTCCTTGTCGTCGAAGTTGTAGGCCACGAAGGGCGGGCTGCCGAACAGCGCCGTGAAGCGGTTGACCTTGAACGCGCCGCCGGCGAGTTCCTTCTGCTTGAGGTCCGGGAACTGCGCGCCGCTGGAGTTCAGCTGGTCGAGGTTGCCCGCCAGGAACTGCGCGAGCTGCGCCTGCGGATCGCGGATGATCAGGAAGTCCACCCGGTCGAGGTACGGCAGCTTCTGGCCCTTGCCGTCCACCTTCCAGTAGTTCGGGTTGCGCACCAGCGAGACCTTCTGCCCGGACGTGTACGAGTCGAGCTTGAAGGGACCGGTGCCGACGACCTCGCTGGGCGCCACGTTGGTGGGCCACGCGCCGTTGATGTCGGCGGCCTTGGCGCCCCCGTCGATGGAGAACTTGACCAGCTTGTGCTGCGGCAGGATGAAGTAGCGCTGCTGCAGGAGGAAGGCCGGCGCGGGGCGCGGCAGCGTGAAGCGCACGGTGTAGTCGTCTACCTTGGTGAACGTCACGTCCTGCCCGCCGAGCTTGAAGTTCCCGGCGTCGCCGGCGCGGGTCTCGGGGTTGGCGATCAGGTTCTTGTACGTGAAGATCACGTCGTCGGCGTTGAAGGTCTGGCCGTCGCTCCACTTCACGCCCTGACGCAGCTTGAAGGTGTAGACCTTGCCGTCGGGGCTGATGGTCCAGCTCTCGGCCAGGGCGGGCTCGATCTTGTACGTGGCGAGGTTGAACTCGACTAGGCCGTCGAACAGCTGCTGCGAGATCAGGCCCAGGTTGTTGTCGATGGCGCCGTAGTAGTTCAGGCTCTGTGGGCTGTCCCCCAGGCTCAGGGTGTAGGTGCCGCCGGACTTGCCGTCGGTGACGCCCAGGCTGCTGTAGCCGGTGACTTTTTTCGGCGCGGCCGAGGCGCCGCCGATCAGGGCGAGCGTGACGAGGGCGGCAGCCAGGTGGGGCGTGCGGGTACGGTGTGACATGAAAACCTCCGGGTGCGGGGAGTATGGCATGATGATGTTCCACCCACACTAATACCACTCTTCGTCCACTTGCAAGTCTTCCGGATCGTGGTCTGAAAGTGGTATCGTCTTGAGGATGCCCATGACCGACCACTGGTCCCTCCCCATCGACGCGGAGAGCGCCACGCCCGTGTACGTGCAGGTCGCGCAGCAGCTGCAACGCCGTATCGAGAGCGGCGAGCTGCGGCGCGGCAGCGCCCTGCCCGCCGAGCGCGACTTCGCTGCCCAGCTCGGCATCTCGCGGGTCACGGTCCGTCAGGCGCTGGCGCTGCTTGAAAAACAGGGCCTGCTGCTGCGCAAACACGGCAGCGGCACCTTCGTCACGCCCCCCGCCCGCCCCGGCGAGATGCCCAGCCGCCCGCTGGGTTTGCTCTCCTCCTTCTCCGAGGACGTCCGCTCGCGCGGGCAGCGGCCCGGCGCCCGCGTGCTCGCCTTCGAACGCGGCCGGCCCACCGCGCACGAGGCCCTGAGCCTGGCGCTGTCGCCCACCGAGTCCGTGTACCGCGTGCGGCGCCTGCGCACCGCGAACGACGAGCCCCTCGCCATCGAGGAAAGCACCCTGCCGGCCACCATGGTCGGCGTGCTCACCGCAGCGGACGTCACGGACACCAGCCTGTACGCCCTGCTGCGCCGCCGCAACCTCGAACCCAGCCGCGGCATCCGGCACCTGCGCGCGGTGAACGCGGACCTCACGCTGGCCGCGCAGCTGAACGTGCCGGTCGGCGCGGCGCTGCTGGCCACCGAGCGCGTGTCGTGGACCGCCGAGGGCCTGCCCATCGAGTACGCCCGCGCGCAGTACCGCGGCGACCGCTTCGACTTCGTGATGGAACTCCACGGGGACAATGACACCTGATGCCCACCGCGCCGCGACCGCCCGCGCCACACGCTCCGACCCTCGCCCGTCCCCAGGGGGCACCATGACCGCCGACCCGCGCCGCACCGAGGCCGTCCATCCGGCCCACGCCGACCTCGACCGGCTGGACCTGCGCGCGCTGGTGGACGCCTTCGTGGACGACCAGCAGGACGCCGTGCGCGCCGTGCAGGCGGCGGCGCCGGCCCTGACGGGCGCGGTGGGGGCCGCGCTGCCCCGACTGCGCGCCGGGGGCCGGCTGGTGTACGCCGGCGCGGGCACCAGCGGCCGCCTGGGCGTGCTGGACGCCACCGAACTCACGCCCACCTTCTCGTGGCCGCCCGAGCGCGCCGTGCCGCTGATCGCGGGCGGCGAGGGCGCCATCCGCCACGCCGTCGAGGGCGCCGAGGACAGCGTGCAGGCCGGTCAGGACGACGTCCGGGCCGCCGGCGTGGGCCGTGACGACGTGCTGCTCGCGCTGGCGGCCAGCGGCACCACCCCGTACGTGCTGGGCGCGATCCACGCCGCCCGCGCGGCCGGGGCGCTCACGGTGGGCATCGCCAACAACCCCGACACGCCGCTGCTCGCGGCAGTGGACTGCCCGGTGCTGCTCGACACCGGCCCGGAGGTGATCTCCGGCAGCACCCGTCTGAAGGCCGGCACGGCGCAGAAGATCGCGCTGAACACCCTGTCCAGCGCCCTGATGGTGCAGCTCGGCAAGGTGTACGGCAACCTGATGGTCGACATGCGCGCCAGCAACGAGAAGCTCCAGGGCCGCGCCCTGCGGCTGGTCGTGCACGCGACCGGCGCGGACGAGGCCGCCGCCCGCACTGCCCTGGCGCAGGCCGACGGCCACGTGAAGACTGCGGTCGTGATGCTGCTGCTGGGCGTGGACGCTTCCCACGCAGAGGCCCGGCTGCGCGCCGCCGGCGGTCAGGCCCGCGCGGCCCTGGAGCGGCCGTGATTCCGCAGAGCACCCGCGCCGTGCTGGACGCCGCGCTCGCCGCCGGCCTGCCCGGCGCGGCGCTGGGGGTCGTGGACGCCTCGGGGCAGCGAGACACCGTAGTGCTCGGTCTCGCGCAGCGGGAGCCCACTGCCGAGCCGCTGGGTGCCGATCATTTCTTCGACCTGGCCAGCCTCACCAAGCCGCTGTTCACCGCGCGCGAGGTGCTGCGCGCCGTGGCGGACGGCCTGCTCGACCTCGACGACGAGCTGGGCCACTTCCTGCCGGAACTCGCGTGGATGCAGGACACGCCGCTGCGGTCGCGCACGCTGCGCCAGCTGCTCACGCACACCGCCGGCCTGCCGGCGTGGGCGCCGGTGTACACCTGGGGCGACGCCGCGACCATCCGCGCCCGCATCATTCAGGAAGCGTGGCCCATGCAGGAGCCCGGCGAGGTCGTGTACTCGGACCTGGGGTACATGCTGCTGGGCCGCGTGCTGGAACGCGTGCACGGCCGCCCGCTGCGCGACTTTGCGCTGGACGACGGCCTGACCTTCGCGCCGGACCCCGCCCTATCCGTCGCCACCGAGCGCTGCGCGTGGCGTGAGCGCATGCTGCGCGGCGAGGTCCATGACGAGAACGCCGGCTCGCTCGGCGGCGTGTCCGGCCACGCGGGCCTGTTCGGCACGCTGGCGGGCGTCCTGCGTCACGCCGAACTGATCCTGCGCGGCGGCTGGCTGCCCCCCGCCGCGCAGGACGCCGCCCTGCGCCCCGCCGCGCCCGGCCGCACCCTGACCTTCGTGCAGATGCAGCCCGGCTGGAGCGGCGGCAGCCTCGCTGGCCCGAACGCCGTGGGGCACACCGGCTTCACCGGCACCGGCGTGTGGGTGGACCACGCGCGCGGCCTGGGCTGGGCGCTGCTCACCAACCGGGTGCACCCCACCCGGCACTCGGGCTTCGACATCCAGGGCCTGCGCCGCGCGGTCGGCAACACCCTGCTCGCCGCGCAGCACTAAGGGCTCTACCGGCCGAACAGGTCGGTCATCGGCGCAGCCGTCGCGGCGCCGCGCAGGGGAGGCAGGCCCCACGCGTCCTGCAGCGTGCGCAGCAGCGAGTAGTGCGTGTACGGTGTGCGCGACGTCACCCCGCGCGGCCCGGTTCGCGTCACGACCACCGTGGCGATCCGGCCGCCGCCGCCCACGTCGTCCTCGCCCTCGTCGAAGGTGATCACCAGGGCCGAGCGGCCCGTCCACGCCGGCGACGCCAGGATCGCGTCCGTCCAGGTCTTCAGGAAGGCGTCGGCGGCGCGGTTCAGGGCGCGGCCCGGCGGGCAGTGTGGCGCCCCGTGCAGGTCGTGGCACACGTCCGGAACGATCAGGGTGTAGGCCGGGACGCGGCCCGCTTTCAGGTCCGCGGCCAGCGTCTCCAGGCCCAGAACCTTCGCCCGCCGCGCCGGGTCCGCGGCGATCTCCGCGAACAGCATGAAGGGGTTGTGCTTCTTGCCGTAGTCGCCGGCTGCCCCGCCGTCCCAGCCGGGGCGCGGCAGGCCCTGGAAGTAGCCCCGCCAGTCCCGCCCGGCGTGTTCCAGCTGCAGGGGCAGGGTATCGCCCCGGAAGCGCTGGCGGGTGTCGTCGCTGGCGCTGCCGAAGGTGCTGCCGCTGATCATGGCGACATAGTTGGGCAGGCTGGGGTGCGCCACGCCGGTGTACGCGGCCGCCAGTCCATAGGTGCGCGCCAGGGTAGTCAGGGTGGGCAATTCCGGGTTGCCGATGGCCTGTGCATACGCGGTGTTTTCCAGCACGATCACGAACACGTGGTCGAAGGGCGTGGGTGCCGGAGCCCGGGCGCCCGTCAGGGCCGTCACGCCCAGCGTGGCCGTCAGCAGCAGCCGCTTCAGGACAGGGGAGGACCGCACGCCGCGTGGCCGGTGACCGGAGCGGTCCGGAACTGGGTGGGGAGAAGCCGCCATGCCCGCAGGGTAGCCCCGCAGCGTCAGCCGGACGTGCCCGGACCGCTCCACCTGCGGCGGTTCGGGTCGGCCCCGCCGGGTAAGCTGCGGCGGAACGCCCGGCCCTCCGCCCCTGCCACCCCCTGGAGTCCGTATGGCCCGATCGCCGCTCACCCGCACCGTCATCCGCACCGTGGCCCTCGTCGTGACCCTCATGGGCGCGGCCTGCGCGCAGCCTGCCCCGACTGCCAGACCACGCTCGGCCCGGTCACGGGCAGCGCCGAGGCGGGCGTGAACGTGTTCCGCGGCCTGCCCTTCGCCGCGCCGCCGGTGGGGCCGCTGCGCTTCCGCCCGCCGCAACCGGCCGTGCCCTGGAGCGCGCCACGCGCCGCGACCGCCTTCGGGCCGGAGTGCGCGCACGTGGTGGTGGGCCTGTTCAGCGACGGTCAGGGAGGCACGGTCGACGGCCAGGAGGACTGCCTCTACCTGAATGTGTACGTACCGGCGGAGCCCGCCAGCGAGCCGCGTCCCGTGATGGTCTGGATTCACGGCGGAGCCTTCACGTCCGGCGCGGGCAGCCTGTACGACGCCTCGGTGTTCGCCCGCACGCACGGCGTGGTGGTCGTGACCACCAACTACCGTCTGGGCGCGCTGGGCTTCCTGGCCCTGGCGGACCTCAGCGCGGAGAGCGGCGGCACGTCCGGCAACGTCGGCCTGATGGACCAGCAGGCGGCACTGGGCTGGGTCAAGGCCAACATCCGGGCCTTCGGCGGCGACCCCGCGCGCGTCACCATCGCCGGAGAATCGGCCGGGGGCATGAGCGTGTGCGCCCACCTCGCGTCCCCCACCTCGGCCGGACTGTTCCAGGGAGCGATCATCCAGAGCGGTCTGTGCGCCAGTCCCGGCAACACGGTCACGGAACCCGAGGCCGAACGGCGTAACGTGGCATGGGCCGCCCGCGTGGGGTGCCGCACCGACGTGCTCGCGTGCCTGCGGGCCAGGGACGCGGCCACGCTCCTGAAGACGGCGGTGCCGGGGCTGCGGCCCCTCGCCAACCTCGTGTGGTCGCCGGTGTACGGCACCCCCACCCTGCCGCGCCCACTGCTCGACGCGTACCGCAGCGGGCAGTTCAACCGTGTGCCCGTGCTGGTCGGCACCAACCATGACGAGGGCCGCGTGTTCGTGGTGCTCGCGTCGCCCCGCGGCAACCCGATCTCGCTGCCGCTGTACTGGGGGGGTGCCGGCCTGCTGACCGGCGCGGGCAAGGTCTCCCAGGTCCTGAAGGCGTATCCCGGCCGCGCACCGGGGACGCCCGCCCTGGCCTTCGCCACGCTGTTCACCGACGCGGTGTTCTCGTGCCCCGCGGTGCAGGTGAGCACGGCGCTGTCGGCCCACGTTCCCGTGTACGCCTTCGAATTCAACGACCCGCAGGCTGTCACGACCCTGAAGGTGCCGCCCGGCCTGACGTCCCTCGGGGCATTTCACGGGTCCAGCCTCGTCTACGTGTTCCAGACCCGCCTGTCTGGCCTGGCCGATCCGGCCGCCTTCACGCCCGCGCAGCGCGCCCTGGCGAACGACTTCGGCAGTGCGTGGGCGGCCTTCGTGAAGACCGGCCGGCCGGCGTCACAGGCCGCCTGGCCGCCGTTCGATCCGGCCCTGGGCAACGTCGAGGTCTTCATGCCCGGCGGCGCCGCGCAGCGCACCGACGTCGCCACCGACCACCAGTGTGGTCTGTGGTCGTCCCTGGGGCTGAAGTGACAGTCCAGCACAGCGGCTCGGCCGGGTGCTGGGGATCGTGAACGCGGCCCGGGGCGTGTCGTTCGGCGCCGCCACGCTGGTGCTCAGCACCGGCACCGCCCGACTCGTGTACAGCAAGAAGGAGACTGCCATGGACATGACGACCCGCCTTCACACGCGCTGGCGACTTGTGGGGGACGTCACGGACCCCGCCCCCACCCTCGAGTTCGCCGAGGACGGCCACGTGAGTGGTGACACCGGCTGCAACCGCCTGAGCGGCCGGTACACCGTGGACAGTCCGGCGCTGACCTTCTCGCCGCTGGCGACCACCCGCCGCGCGTGCATCAGCGCGGACCTTCAGGCACAGGAGACGGCCTTCCTGGCGATGCTGGCCCGGGTACGCCGCTACGCCGTGAGCGGCGCGCAGCTCGTGCTGACGCTGGACGACGGCCGTACCTGCACCTTCGTCCGCTCCATGGACTGACGGTCGCTGAGGCCTGCTCCGGCCTGGAGCGGCTTGTGGACATCGCTTACAAAGTGAAGCGTCTCCCAAGCGGGCTGAGGACCACATTGAGGCGCCTTGGGCGTCGCTTCAGCCGTCGGGGGATTGGCCGCCCCACACTACTCCATCGCCACAGTCACTCGCGGACTGCGCCATGGGGGAACTGATGACCATTCGACGGGTCCTGCTGCTCGGAAACCACACGCCGCGGCAGTGCGGCATTGCCACCTTCACGGCGGATCTCGCCGACGCGCTCCTCACCGTCCATCCAGAACTTGAGGTCTTCATCGCCGCGATGGACGACGGGCACCACTACGCCTACCCGGAGCGGGTGGCGCTCACGATTCCCCAGCACGACCCGGACGCCTACATCCACGCGGCTCAGGCTATCAACGACCTGAACGTGGACGTGGTGTGTGTTCAGCACGAGTTCGGCATCTACGGTGGGTCGGCCGGCAGTTACCTGCTGACCCTGCTGCGCGCCCTGGAAGCGCCGATCATCACCACGCTGCACACCGTGCTGGAGACGTATTCGCCTGAGCAGCGGGCCGTGATCGAGGAGCTTGCGGCGCTGAGCGAGCGGCTGGTCGTGATGAGCACCCGTGCGCTGGACTTCCTGACCGCGCAGGGCATCCCGGCGGGCAAGGTGGACTTCATCCACCACGGCATGCCGCGACTGGCGTTCGACCGGGACGTCGAGAAGGCGAACCTGGGCCTGGCTGGCCACGAGGTCATCCTCACCTTCGGCCTGCTGTCGCCGAACAAGGGTCTGGAGACCGCGATCCGCGCGCTGCCCGGCGTGGTGCCGGGCCACCCGCACCTCACCTATCTGATCCTCGGCGCCACGCACCCGCACCTACGCGAGCGCGAGGGCGAGGCGTACCGCGAGGGGCTGGTGGAGTTGGCGGCGTCGCTGGGCGTGGCGGCCCACGTCCGTTTCGAGAACCGCTTCGCCACTCTCGACGAGCTGGGCCGCTATATCGCTGCGGCCGACATCTACCTCACGCCGTACCTCAACCGTGAGCAGATCACGTCCGGCACGCTCGCCTATGCCCTGGGCAACGGCAAGGCGGTGGTTAGCACGCCGTACTGGCACGCCGAGGAACTCCTCGCGGACGGCCGGGGCGTGCTCGTGCCGTTCCGGGACGCGGTCACGCTGGGTCAGGAGTTGCGCGACCTGCTCGATAAGCCGGCCCGCCGCGCCGAGCTGGAGGCCCGCGCCCGCGCCTACGGCGAGGGCATGACGTGGCCCGCCATCGGTGCGCAGTACCTCCAGGTCTTCGCGGAGACCGGCCGTGCCGTGATCCTGACCCAGCCGCAGCCCGCCCTGCCGGAGGTGACGCTGCGGCACGTGGCGGCGCTGTCGGACGGCACCGGCGTGTTCCAGCACGCGACCTTCACGCTGCCCAACCCGCACGAGGGCTACACCACCGACGACAACGCCCGCGCGCTGACCCTCGCCGCCGCGTGTCCGGACGACCCGCACGCGCCGCTGCTGGCCCGCCGCGCCCTGACCTTCCTGCACGGCGCGCTGGGCCCGGACGGGCACTTCCGCAATTTCATGTCGTACGACCGCCACTGGCTGGAAGCGCGCGGTGCCGAGAATGCCCAGGCGCGGGCCGTGAGGGCGCTGGTTACGGCGGCGCGCACCCTGACGGACCCGGGCCTGCGCGGCGCGGCGCGTGAACTCCTGATCCACGCATGGCCGGCGATTCAGTCCCTCGAGAGCCCGCGCGCCCAGGCGCTGGCGCTGATGGCCCTGGCCGAGCAGCACCACCACGCCGGCCCGCACGCCGAACGCGACGAGCTGGCGCACCGCTACGCCGCGAATCTCCGCCGCCTGCACGCCGAGCACGCCACGCCCGGCTGGCTGTGGTTCGAGCCGTACCTGAGCTACTCGAATGCCAAGCTGCCGCACGGCCTGCTCGCCTATGGGCGCGTGTATGGCCGGCCCGGCGACGTCGCCCTGGCGCTGGACGCGCTGCGCTGGCTGGAGGGCGTGCAGACCGGGCCGCACGGCAGTTTCTGGCCGGTCGGCAACGAGCGGGTGTACCGCCGGGGCGAGGCCCGGCCCCTGTGGGACGGTCAGCCCATCGAGGTGTACGCGACCGTCGCCGCCGACCTGGAGGCGTACGCGGCGACCGGAGACGAGTCGTGGCTGGACCTGGCCCGCCGCGCGGTGAACTGGCTGCTGGGCGTGAATCCGCTGCGCCAGCCGCTGCTGAATCCCGAGAGCGGCGGCTGCCGCGACGGCCTGCACCGCGACCGCGTGAACATGAACGAGGGCGCCGAGAGCACCCTGGCGCTGTGGCAGAGCGTCGCGGACCTGCGCGCGGTGCAGGCCACGCCCAGTGCCGGCACCCTGACTGGGGACTGAGATGCCGCTCCCGGCGGTCGTGGGCCACGCTTCCGGCGTGCGGCACCCGCTGGCCCGCCACCCGCACGAGGACCGCCCGCTGCGGATCGGGATGCTCGCGCCCATCGCGTGGCGGGTGCCGCCCCGGCACTACGGTCCGTGGGAACGCGTGGTGTCGCTGCTCACCGAGGGGCTGGTGGCGGCCGGCGCGGACGTGACGCTGTACGCCACCCAGGACGCGCTCACCTCCGCCCGCCTGAGTGCGGTGGTGCCCGCGCCGTACGAGGAGACGCCGGGCATGGACGTGAAGGTGTGGGAGGGCCTGCACCTCGCGCACGCCTTCGGGGACGCCGCGCGGGTGGACGTGCTGCACAACCACGCCGACTTCCTGCCGCTGATGTTCGCGTCTCTGGTGACCACGCCCACCATCACGACCATTCACGGCTTCTCGGGCGCGGCGATCCTGCCCGCGTACACGGCCTATGCTGACCGGCTGGCCTTCGTGAGCATCAGCGACGCTGACCGCTCGCCCGCGCTGCCCTACGTGGCGACGGTGTACCACGGCATCGACCTGGGCGAGTTCACGTACCGCGCCGCGCCCGACGACCCGCCCTACCTGGCGTTCCTGGGCCGCCTCCACCCGGACAAGGGCGCCGCCGACGCCATCCGTGTGGCCTGTGCGGCCGGGCTGCCGCTGAAACTCGCGGGCATCATCCACGACCGGGCGTACTTCGACCGCGAGATCGAGCCGCAGCTGGGCGGCGACATCACGTATCTGGGGTCCGTCGGCCCGCCGGAACGCGACCGGCTGCTGGGCGGCGCGGCGGCGCTGCTGCACCTGATCCACTTCGACGAACCCTTCGGCCTGTCGGTGCTGGAGGCGATGGCCTGCGGCACTCCGGTGATCGCGTATGGGAGGGGCAGTATGAGAGAACTGATCGATGATGGCGTGAGCGGCTTCGTCGTGCCGGACGAGGCCGCTGCGGTGATCGCCGTTCACGCGCTGGACGGTCTCGACCGCGCCGCCGTGCGCGCCCGGGCCGAGACCTTCAGCGTGGCCCGGATGGTGGACGGTTACCTGCGGGTGTACCGGCAGCTCATTCTTGGCAGGGTTTCGTCATGACGCGCGGAGTAGCGTTGGGCATGTCACTTCCAGGGCGCAAACGCTCGCCGGTGCTGTTCCGCCGCGTCGACGACAACCCCATCCTGACCGCGGCCCAGTGGCCGTACCCGGCCAACTCGGTGTTCAACGCCGGCGCCACCCGCCTGCGCGACGGCACCACGCTGCTGCTGTGCCGCGTCGAGGACTTCCGAGGCCTGTCGCACCTCACGGCCGCCCGCTCGCGCGACGGCGTGAGCGCGTGGCGAATCGACCCCGAGCCCACCCTGGCCCCCCACCCGGATCACCCGGAGGAGGAGTGGGGCGTCGAGGATCCGCGGATCACGTACCTGCCGGATCAGGACTGTTACGCCGTGCTGTACACCGCGTACTGCCACAACGGCCCCGGCGTGGCCCTCGCGCTGACCGACGACTTCGTGACCTTCGAGCGGCGCGGCATCATCTTCCCCCCGGAGGACAAGGACGCCGCGCTGTATCCCCGGAAGTTCGGCGACCACTGGGCGGCCATCCACCGCCCGGTCACCAGCACCAGCGCGAACATGAACCTGTCGTTCAGCGCCAACCTCTACCACTTCGGCAACACCCGCACGGTGCTGGAAGCGCGGCGCGGCGCGTGGTGGGACGCCAACAAGGTGGGCCTGTCCGCGCCGCCCATCGAGACCGAGGAGGGCTGGCTGGTGATCTACCACGGCGTGAAACGGACCGGCAGCGGCGTGCTGTACCGCAACGGTCTGGCGCTGTTCGACCTGGACCACCCCGAACGCCTGATCCGCCGCGGCGATCCGTGGTGCTTCGGGCCGCGTGACCTGGCCGAGCGGGTCGGGGACGTGGACAACGTCGTCTTCCCCTGCGGCACCACCCTCCAGGATGACGGCGACACCCTGCACGTCTACTACGGGCAGGCGGACACCAGCATCGGCCTGGCGACCGCCAGCGTGCGGCAACTGCTGGGCTGGCTGCGCGAGAACTCCACCATGACGCCCGATCCCATCCGCGCCGAGGCGCAGCCCGCCGACGACTGACCCCCTCACCACCTGTGCTGCCCTGCACCACCGTGCGGGCAGCACGCTCTATGCTGCGGGCCACACTTCCTCTCCGCTGCTGGCGCTCCGCCCGAGGTCTCCATGTTCGATGAATTCAACGTCCATGCCCTGCTCACGCCCGACGAGCGCCTGATCCGTGAGAGCGTGCGCGCGTTCTGCGAGCGTGAACTGCTGCCCGAGGTGGCGGCGTGGTGGGACGACGGCGACCTTCCCGTGCGCGACGTGATGCGGCGCTTCGGCGCGGTGGGCCTGCTGGGGCCGACCCTTCCCGAGGAGTACGGGGGAGCGGGCGCCACGTACAGCGCCTACGGGGCCATGATGTACGAGCTGGAGCGTGTGGACAGCGGCCTGCGCAGCGCCGCCAGCGTGCAGGGCAGCCTGGTGATGTACCCCATCCACGAGTATGGCAGCGAGGATCAGAAACGCCGCTGGCTGCCGGGCCTGGCGAGCGGCGAGCTGATCGGCTGCTTCGGCCTGACCGAACCCGACGGCGGCAGCGACCCCGGCGCGATGCGCACCCGCGCCCGCCGGGACGGCGACCACTATGTCCTGAGCGGCAGCAAGATGTGGATCACGAACAGTCCCGCCGCCGACGTGGCCGTGGTGTGGGCCAAGGACGACGACGGCGTGGTCCGGGGGTTCATCGTGCCCACCGACACGCCCGGTTTCCACGCGCCCAAGGTCACCCGCAAGATGAGCCTGCGGGCGTCGGTCACCGGCGAGATCGTGCTGGACGACTGCCGCGTTCCCGCCGCGAACATGCTGCCCGGCAGCGGCGGCCTGAAAAGTCCTCTGTCCTGCCTGACATCCGCCCGCTTCGGGATCGCGTGGGGCGCGATGGGCGCGCTGGAGGCCGTGCTCCACGCGAGCCTGGACTACACCGGCAGCCGCACCACCTTCGGCAAGCCCATCGCCGCGCGGCAGCTCGTGCAGGACAAGCTGGTGCGCATGGCGACGGACCACAGCACGGGCACGCTGCTCGCGTGGCGGCTGGGGCAGCTCAAGGATGTCGGGCAAATGACCTACGCGCACGTCAGCTACGCTAAACGCCACAACGTCCGCGCGGCGCTGCAGGGCGCCCGACTGGCCCGCGAACTCCACGGCGGGAACGGCATCACCACCGAGTATCCCGTGATCCGTCACATGCTGAACCTGGAAACCGTGGACACCTACGAGGGCACGCACGACATCCACACCCTGATCATCGGTCGCCACCTGACCGGCCTGGGCGCCCTGGACTGAGCCGATGACTGCTCCTCCCCTGAGCCCCGCGCACCTCACCCTTGCGCTGCGTCCCGCCCAGCAGGGCGAGGGGCGTGAGGAGGGCGCTGTCGTGGTCGGTCCGTGGGTGGCCGCGCTGGAGACGCACGACCCACGCGGCCGGATGGTCGCGGTCGCGCGGCGGCCCGGCGTGGTGGCCGCCCTGCTGGGCGTGCTGTACGACCGGACGCTGGACAGCGCGCTCGACCTGTACCGCGAGACCGGGGACGCCTTCGCCGCGCAGCTCGAGGGCAGTTTCGTGCTCCTGCTGCTCGACGGGGCGGCGGGCCGGGTGCTGGCCGTGACGGACCGGGTCGGCACCCGCACGCTGTACCACCTGCGTGACGGCGACCGGGTGTGGCTCTCAACCCGGCCGGACCTCCCTGCGTTCACGCGCCGGCCACTGAGTATGGCCGGCCTGGCCTCCACCCTGGTCAACGGAGGCCTGCCGGCCGGCCTGACCTTGTACGAAGGCGTCCGTGCCCTCGTGCCCACCGACGTGCACGATGTCCGGCTGGAAGAGATCGTGAGCACGCCGTACTGGACGCTGCCGTTTGACCCCGCCCCGCCCGGCCGCCCGGACGTGGCGTACGCCGACGACCTGATCCACTTGCTGCGCGGCGCCGTGTCCCGGCGCGTGCGTGCCTGCAGGGAGCGGCCCTACCTGTCCCTCAGCGGCGGCTACGATTCCCGTGGGTTGCTGGGCCTGTTGTCCGCCGAGGGCGCCTCCTTCCGGACATTCGCATATGCGCTGCCCGCCGTCCGTCGCGGCAGCGATGCCGAGGTGGCAGGCCGGCTGGCCGCGCAGTACGGCGTGCCGCACGAGGCGCTGATCGCCTACCGGGGCGATCTGCCGCGGACCATCACGCGCAACGCCCGGCAGGGCCAGGGCGTGGTGCCATACTGCGAGGAGATCGACGCCCTCCACGACCTGGCGGAGCACGACCCGACCGATGTCTTCACCGGCGAAGAAGTCTTCGAGGTGCGGCCCGCGCCGCTGCGCACGGTCGCGGAGCAGCTGGCGCGCGTTCATATCAACGAGTTCTCGCGGCTGGGCTGGCTCGAACCCTTCCTGCCGCCCGGCGTCTTTGACGCCCTCCGCCATGCGTGGCAGCCCGAGTACGACGCGGCCCGCGCCCAGAGCGAGCGGTGGGCGCACGGCTACCACAAGGAAATGCAGCTGGTCCTCCATCACCACGAGGCGTGCCGGCTGCTGCGCTGGCGGGAGCAGTTCGTCGCCCAGCACGCCAACCTGCACGTGCCGTACCTCGACACCCCGGTGCTTGACTTCGGAGGTCGGCTGCCGCTGCATCTGATGGCGGACAAGACGATCCTCAAGCGCGCGCTGTATCGGCTGGACCCCGGACTGTTCCGCGCGCCGCTGGCGAGCGTGCCGGGGTACGGAGCCAACTGGCAGGCCGAACTCCTCGCCCTGAACGAGGACGTATGGGCACGGCTGCTCGCCGGCCCCAGCCGCCTGGACACCGTGATCGGACCGGATGCGATCCGCCACCTGGCACGCCAGCTGCCGCCGCACGACCCGGACGCGCGCACCCGCGCCATGACGTCCGTCCGAAAGGTGCTCGGCACGTGGCGGCGTACGCCGACGGGCCGCCGGGTGTTCGGCCACCCGCCCCTCAAGCCTAAGGTGCCGGGCCTCGCGGCCACGATCCTCAAGCTGCTGACGCTGCGCCAGGTGCTGGGCGAACCGCAGCGCTGAGCCGGGGCGTCGTCTGCAGTCGCCTCGACACGGCGCTGAAGGGAGACGGGCGCCCGCTGAGGGCGCCCGTCGCTGTTCCCGTGGCCCTCAGTTCAGGCGGGACAGGGCGCGCGGCGTCGGCAGGACCACCGGCGTGCCCTGGGTCTGCGCCACGCCCAGCAGGTCCACGCCGTCCACCTCGATCTGTCCTAGGGTCAGGGCGACATCCAGGCCGCGCACGCCGAGTTCCAGCACCTCGTCCGGTCCCTGGGCGGCCGGCAGGGTCACGCGATGCGACATCCAGATGCCCGCCTTGAGGTTCGCGTGGGGCACGTGGCGCAGGCCGTCCTCCGCGTACTCGCGGTGCACGTCCGGCGTGAACACGTGGGCTTCCGGGTCGCCGCAGCGGTGAAGGCGCAGCGCGAACGGCGCCTGCAGAGGACCCAGGTCCATGCCGCCCTGGAAGACCTCCAGGCGCCACACCACGCGGACCTGACGGGGGCCGGACTGCTCCGGCGCCGGCAGGGGCACATGTAGCCGCAGGGTGCGCGGATGCCCGGACCGCCCCTGGCTCACGATGCTGAGCCAGCCGCCCGTGCCGCGCGACAGGGTGTAGCCCTGCCATGTGGTGTTCAGTGCCGCGCCGCCCAGCCGGGCGGGCGCCTGCACGACGGGCACCGTCATGCGCATCGGGTCCGCGTACTCGCTGACGGGGGTGCCCAGCAGCGGGCTGTCTGCGTTCAGCCGGGCGTGGTAGGCGCGTCTCAGACGTTCGGTGAGCTGATCCGCTCCGACGCGCTCGGCGTAGTACAGCGCGAGGCCGGGCTCGCGTTCCTCCAGCGCGGCGGCCAGGCGGCGGCGCACGGCCTGTCGCTGTTCGTGCGGCAGGCCCGCGGCCACGCTCACGCGCAGGCCCTCGGAACGGAATGCGTACAGGCCCGAACCGCCGCTCTGCCGGACCGGGAGATCCAGGGTCGGGTAGCGCAGCGCCGTGTCGGGCTCCTGCTCGACGAGACATGTGCGCTCCAGCGCCTCTTTCAGCACGCTCTGCGCGAAGGGCAGGCTGGGTGCGTCCAGCGCGACGCGCATCAGGGACACGTCAAACTCGCCGTTGATCACGCTCAGGTAGCCCAGGGCCTCTCGCAGGGGTTCGGGCCAGCCGTCGATCTCGCCGGCGTACTGCTCGCGCACCGGGTCGGGCAGGCGCACGCCGCCGAAGCCAGCCGGGTGGTGCTCCTGCTCGAGCAGGCTCAGGAGGTGCAGGACGTTGCCCTCGCTGCGCTGCAGCAGCTCGGCGGCCCGCTCCACGGACGCGTGGCCGTGATCGTGGTCACGCAGGATGCGCTCGACGCCCGCGACGGTCAGGGGCACCATCTCGATCTGCGTACACTGGGTGGTGTCCAGGCGGCGCAGCAGGGAGCGGCACAGCGGCGACTTCGCGGGCGGCGTCCGTGACAGCAGCACCACGGCGCGCGGCGCCGCGCACGGGGCCATCAGCATGAATTCCAGCAGGGACGCCAGTTCCACCGGCGCGCTCTGCGTGTGGTCCAGCACCAGCGCCACCGGCGTCGGCAGCCGGGCCATCAGCGTGGCGAGCTTGACGGTGTCCTCCTCCAGCGTGCCGGGGTGCAGCAGCAGGCGGCGCAGCGTGTCGGCATCGGCGGCGTCGGCCACACGGGCGAGTTCCTGCGCGATGGACGCGATCACCAGGCGGCTCAGGCGGGTGCTGCGCACGCGCACGGTCAGCCAGTCCTGCGCCTGGAGGACGTGTTCGGTCAGGTAGGACTTGCCGCTGCCGAGCGGGCCGTGGATCACCACCGCCTGCGGCTGCGTGCGCGCGCGTTCCAGGGCGCCGATCAGCGCGCGCTCCTCGCCCGGAATGCCGGCCTCGGGGTCCTCGGGCTCTGCGGCCGGAACGTCCAGCACCCGCTCCGTGGCGGACGTCGGCATGGTCGCCGGGACCGGGCGGCCCAGTTCGACGATCGGCACGTCCAGGTGGTACCCGAGGGCCGCGGCCCTCGCCTGGATGATGCGGGTCGCCCACGGCTTGTTGTCTTCTAGGAAGCGGCGGTGCGCCTGCTCCAGCACCTGCTCTACCTGCTCTTCCAGCGTGCAGCGCTGCTGGTCCACCCATTCCTGCAGGGCAGTGCTGCCCAGGTCCTCCATGCCGCTCAGGGGCAGACCGCGCAGCATGGCCAGCCAGTGGGCGAGCTCCGGCTGATCCATGCCGCTGCTCAGGCGTGAGCGCCACACGTCCAGATCGGTGGTGACGTGCTCCAGGTACAGCAGCTGGCGGCTGCGAGGAAAGATATCGAGGCCCGCGGACCGGATACGGGCAAGTTCCACACGCAGGTTCTTGCGGGCCTCGGCGGTGGACCACAGCAGGTCGGCAAGCCGCTCGCGGTGTTGGGGCAGGCGTTCGAGCGTGAGGTACGTGATCAGGGCCACGGCCTTCGCGGAGAGGGGCACCAGGGTGCCCTTGTACGTGATGTGCGTGTGGCCGAGTACGTTCACCGTCAACATGTGGTCTCCGAGACGTTCCGCGTCCTGGCCGGCAATGCTCGTCGTGGGTGGCCTGGGGTGCACTGAATCCATCCACAGGGATGGAGCGGATGTTGGCTCCAGTGTAGGAACGCTTTGTCACCCAACAATCACTGCCGGGCCACTAGCTGCTGTCCATTAGACCGGACGGTTGACGAGACTTGCTGGCAATCCCATGAGTTCTCATACATTTTTCATCAGGCTTGCGTCAGATTCACTGGAATTTGCCCACGCAAACGTCAGCGCGCTGTTCCCTCTCTCAGTGACGTGCCCGGTGGTCTGCGGCGTGGTGATACGCGCTCATGAGAATCTCGTAGTTGGCTTGGGGGGAGTACGAGCGTTCGTAGGCGGCGCGGGCGTTCACCCGGAGTTGCCCGTCGTCCACGCGGCTGACGGCACGCCGCAGGGCCGCTGTCATGGACTCGGCATCCCCGGCCTCGAAGGTGAATCCTGTCACGCCGTCCTCCACGATCTCTGCCAGGCCACCGATGGCAGAGCACACCACGGGCGTGCCGTGTGCCAGGCCCTCAATGGCGGTCCTCCCGAACGGCTCGTACCACTCCGACGGCACGACCACGAACGCCGCCCCCGCGATCTGCGCGTAGGTCTGCGGCAGCGACAGACCGCCCAGGAACGAGATCCGGGCGTCGGAGCCAGCCAGGGCCTCCAGGTCGCCGCGTTCGGCGCCGTCGCCCACGATCCTCAGGTCCAGCCCGGGGCGCTCCCGCAGCCACACCTCGACCAGCCGCCGGACGCCCTTCTCAGCGCTGAGTCGTCCGACGAACAGCGCATACGAGCCGGGCGCCAGCTGGGCGCCCGGGTCCGGGTACACGAAGTTCGGTTTGACCACGATACGGTCCGGGTCAATGCCGAACTCGATGTACTTCTGCCGAACGAAGCCTGACACGGCGATGAACAGGTCGACGTGACGCTCGTAGGTCCGCAGCAGCTTGTGGGTGGACTGCATGGTGGCCACGACCGCGGACCCGACGGTGCTGTGCCGGTAACAGCGGTGCTGGATGCCCGGCAGGGCGAACGACCGCCCCGAGCACGACTCGCACAGGTGTCCGTCCCGGAACAGTAGGCCGTTCACACACGAGTGGCGGTAGTTACGCAGCGCCTGCACCACGGCTGCGCCCCGCCGGCGGGCCGCGCTGTACACGGCGGGCGACATCAGTGGGAAGGTGTTCTGGAAATGCACCACGTCGGCCCCCGCGTCGGCCGCCACCAGCCCGACCTCACGCGCACTCTGGGCGTTCCACAGGGTCTTCAGGGCGATCTGGGCGGCCGGCAGCCCGTCGAGTTCACGGTTGTGGCGCTCGTACCGCACGACGTGATGCCCATGGTCCTCCAGCAGCCGCGCCTCAGCCCGGTAGCTCTCGTCCTCGCCGCCTTTCTGCTTGTAGAAGGTGTGGGCCATCACCACCTTCATGCGCCCACCCGCTCGCCGTAATCCCGCAGATAGCGGTCGGCCTTCTCAGCCCAGCGGTGGTGCCGCGCAAAGGTCAGGGCGGCCTCGCCCATCGCCCGCCGCTGCGCGTCTGTCAGGGTGGCGAAACGGGTCAGAGCGGCCGCCACGTCCGTCGCCAGCGTGTCCGCGCCGCGCAGCGGGACCTTCAACGCCGCGCCCTCCGGCAGGAAATCCCCGGCTCCCTGATGGTCCAGGCACACGATCGGCAGGCCCTGTGACGCCGCTTCCAATAGCTGAGAGCCGAAGGAATCGCGCATACTTGTGAACAGGAACACGTCCTGCTCACGGTACAGCGCCATGACCTGGGCCCACGATACCCGGCCCAGCACGCTCACCCGGCCCTGGAGGCCGAGTTCCTCGATCCAGCCCGGCACCTCCTCCCGGTCCGGGCCGTCCCCCACCACCGTCAGGTGGACGGGCACCGTCAGCTCCGCTACGCTCTCCAGCGCCAGGCGCAGCGCCTTGCGGCGCAGGAGCCGGCCCACCCACAGGATCTTCAGGGCGCCGTCAGTGCGGGCCGGCACCGCGGACGCGATCAGATCGTCGGGCACGCCGCTGTCCAGCATCAGCTGAACCCGCTTCGCGCCCAGCCGCGTCATGAGGCGGGCCGTCTGGGCGTTCGTGGCGTACATCCTCGTCGCGCGGCAGGCCAGGACATGGTGCAGCGGCGAGAGCGTCAGCAGGCCCGTGAGGGCTGAACGCAAACGTTCCTGCCGCCACGCTGTCCCGAAGTACCGCCGGGCCTGCGGCGGCGCCATCTGTCCACCCCCCGCCGGACCGAAGAAGAACGGCCGTCCCAGCGCCCACAGCAGCGACCCGCCCTGAAGACTGCCGTAGGTGACGTGGTGAACGATGTCGACATTGGCAGCGCGGAGCAGCCGCCGGGCGTGAACAAGCGCGGCCACCTGCCACAGCAGGTAATGCGGTCCGCCCGCTTCCTTCAGGAACCGCAGGGCCGGAGGCAGGCGGACGTAATGGAAGGTGACCCGCGGGTGCGGATCAGCCGACGGCGACTCGATGGCGCTGCGGTTCCCGGCCCGCGTCAGCACATGCACTCTATGGCCGGCCGCAGCGAGATGCCGGCTGGTGAACCATCCGAACCCGGGTTCCGTGCCGGTGGCCGGCGCGCACGCGTAACACGAGAGCAACAGGGTTTTGGCAGGCACTCCACTCAAGAACAGGCCTCCGGTCGCGTGATCCTGACACGGTACACCGCCTCTTCCCTCCTCGACTGTGGGCGTGGTCCTTGGGTAGACGGGCGCTGCGTTCACCCGAGCGCAGCGTTGACCTTATGCCCTCAGGCCAGCGAGTGCTCGGCCTCGGTGGGCCGCTCGCCGCGCCTGGCCGCGTCGATCGTGCGGCGCAGACCGTCACGCAGCGGCACGAGGGGTTCCCAGCCGAGCAGGGCTTTGGCGCGGGAGATGTCCGGCTTGCGCTGCCGCGGATCGTCGTGCGGCATCGGCTCTGTCCGGGTCGCCAGCGGCTGGTCCAGCACCTCGCGCAGGACATCCACGAGGTCCAGCATGGTGAACTCGACCGGGTTCCCCAGGTTCACCGGATCGTGGTCCTGCACGCCCATCACGCGCACGATGCCTTCCACGAGGTCGTCCACGTACTGGAACGAGCGCGTCTGCTGTCCGTCGCCGTACACCGTGAGAGGCTCGCCGCGCAGCGCCTGGTGCACGAAGTTCGTGATCACGCGCCCGTCGTCGGGGCGCATGCGCGGACCGTATGTGTTGAAGATCCGGATGATGCGGGTGTCCACGCCGTAATGGCGGTGGTAGGCCATGGTGATCGCCTCGGCGTAGCGCTTGGCCTCGTCGTAGCACGAGCGCAGGCCGTTGGGATTCACGTGGCCCCAGTAGCTTTCCGGCTGCGGGTGCACGTGCGGGTCGCCGTACACCTCGCTGGTGCTCGCCATGAAGAACTTCGCGCCGTGCGCGCGGGCCAGTTCCAGGCCGTTCTGGGTGCCCTGGGCGCCGACCATCAGCGTCTCCACCGGGAACTGCTGGTAATGCGGCGGACTGGCCGGGCTCGCGAAGTGCATCACCCAGTCGAGCCGCCCGCCCGGATCGGGAAGGCCGTGGCTGACGTCCGCCTCGATGAACGAGAAGCCGGGGTGCTCCGCGAACAGCGCTGTGTTGCCCCGCTGGCCGCTGATGTAGTTGTCCACCCCGACGACCTCATGCCCGTCGGCCAGCAGGCGCTCGGTCAGGTGCGAGCCGACGAAGCCCGCGCTGCCGGTGAGCAGGATCCGCATCAGGCGCGCTCCGCACCGGCACGGCGACGTTCCCCGCGCGGCGCGTCACGCCCGACCTGCTCGACCAGCGCATTGATCGGCGAGCGGATCACGTTGCGCGCGTCGATCACCAGGGGGCGGCGCATGGTCGCCAGCAGCGGGTTCCAGTCCATGGTCATGTAGTCGTCCCATTCGGTCGCCAGGATCACGGCGTCGGCCCGCTCGAAAGCCTCCTGAATGCTGCTGGCGGGCGTGTAGTTCAGGTGCGTCCACTCGCGCTCGGCGCGTTTCATGGCGATCGGGTCATGCGCCGTGACCGACGCGCCCAGGCGGTTGAGCTGCGAGATCAGGTCGTGCGTCGGCGCGTCGCGCAGGTCGTCCGTGTTCGGCTTGAAGGCCATGCCCAGCACCGTCACGCGCTTGCCCTTCACGGTCTTGAGGTGCCGCAGCAGCTTGTCGATGATCACCCGGCGCTGGCGGTAGTTGATGTCGATGGCCGCCTGCAGGATCGGCATCTCGTACTGGTGTTCGCGCCCGGCGCTGATCAGGCCCTGGGTGTCCTTGCCGAAGCAGCTGCCGCCCCATCCCAGGCCCGCCTGCAAGAAGCGCTGCCCGATCCGCTGGTCCATGCCGATGCCGGCCGCGACTTCCTCGATGTCCGCGCCGACGCGCTCGCACAGGCCACTGATCTCGTTGGCGAAGGAGATCTTCAGCGCCAGGAAGGCATTCGCGGCGTACTTGATCATCTCCGCGCTCTGCAGCGACGTCTTGATCACTGCGGGCCGCGTGAACCACTCCGGCCGGGGTGCACCCTTGGGCGGCGAGAAGGTCTGGTCGATCAGCGGGGCGTAGAGCTGGGTCATGATCTCCAGCGCCTCCATCTGCCCGCCCAGCACGATGCGGTCCGGGTACAGCGAGTCGCCCAGCGCCGTGCCTTCGCGCAGGAACTCGGGATTGCTGACCACGAAGTGCCGCGTGGGATCGAAGGCGCGGGTGTGGTCTTCCAGCAGACGCTGTACGTAGTCACCGGTGCCGATCGGCACGGTGCTCTTGTTGACGATGACCTTCGCGTTGCCGTTCAGGTACTCGGCGATGCTCGCGGCGGCGCTCACCACGTACTGGAGGTCCGGCGTGCCGTCCAGGCCGGGGGGCGTGCCCACGCAGATGAAGATCACGTCGGCGTCCCGCACGGCGCTGTAGTCGGTCGTCCAGGTCAGCCGGTCGCCCTGGCTGGAGAGCAGGTCGTCCAGGCCGGGTTCGTGGATGGGCACTTCGCCGCGCAGCAGCATGTCGATCTTGTTCTGGTCGATGTCGATACCGGTGACTCGGTGGCCGATGTGGGCGAGCAGGCCGGCTGTACCGAGGCCGACGTATCCGGTGCCGATCACGGCGACGTTCGCGGGGTGGTTCAGCTGCATGGGATCACTCCTGTTCCGGAAAGAAGGGCTTGATGACGGGCGCTCCGGTGGGCGTGAAGAAATCGTGTGGGACGAAACGGGGGGAGATGGTGGCGCAGTCAGCAGTGTCTCCCGGGACGGTCAGGGCCGGTTGACCTCGATGGCCGAGATGGCCGGGTAATCGGCGCTGGCCGCGAAGGTGAGGCTCAGGGTGCCGTTCGTGACCGGGACAAGCACCGTCTGGTCGTACGCGGCGCACGCGCCGGCCTTCGCAAAGATGTCGAGGTTCGGGATCAGGGTGGTGCTGCCGGACTTCACATCGAAGACCCGTTGCCCGGCCCTGCTGGAGAACATGTCCATGAAGTGCAGGGTCACCGGGTACGTGCCGTTCTCGATGGGAATGGAGTACGTCAGCACGCGGCTGTCCGGCGTCGCCTTGCTGGTGTTGCCGCGGTAGGTCTTGTACAGCACGTCGTTAGCGGTGTTGGGCACGTCGGCGCCGCAGGGGCTGCTGATGTTCGGCTCGTCGTAGGCCTCGACCGGCGAGAAGTACTTGTAGGTCTGCAGCGCCGTGGTGCCGTCCTTGGTGTAGTTGTACTGATCCGAGAACCACACAGTGCTGTCGGGCGCTGTGACGCCGAGATTTCCAGTGGTGCTGGTCCCAACGGGCAGGCCAGTGTCGATCAGCAGCGGCGCAGGCTTGACGTTGCTGATCAGGAAGATGTTGTCGTTGTAGTCATAGTTGATGCCGGAGTAGTCCATGATCAGGAGGTAGGTGTTCGGCATCACGGCGCCGTTGGGGTCCTTGGCGCGGAAAAAGCGCAGGTGTTGACCGCAGGGGCCGGTGCAGCCCGCGCTGATGTCGGCGCTCTGTGCGTTGTAGGTGGGGTCGCTCCACTCGCTGTTGTCGACCCGGAACCCGAAGGTGTTCACGCCTGCCGCCGGGGTGACGTCTGCCCGCGCGTACTTCGTGGCGTCGCCATTGCTCCGGGGGAACAGCGACTGGGCGTCGCTGCCGGCCGACGTCAGGACAGCGCCGGTGGCGGACGACGCCGCGCTCTTCGACGTGGACTTGGGAAACCAGTACAGGCTCGCCGCGTTGTTGATGGTGTGGTACGACGCGATCTGCCACACGTTGACAGGCTGGCCGGTGTTCGCCCGCTGCCAGTAGGGGCTGATGACCTCGTCGCCCTGCGCGTACACCTGACCGTCCTTGTTGATGGCCGTGCCGTCGGGAATGGCGGTCTTGAAGCCGAGGACCTGGTTGATCAGCTGGGAGGTCGTGGGCTCTGGATTGCTTTCGATGGTAGGCTGCCACGCGCCAGCCAGCGTCAGGGTGAGCTTCGGGGCGGTGGGATCGTTGCTGCCCAGCGTGAGCGTGCCGGTCTGCACCGTGTCGCCGCTGCCCGTGAACTGTACCCGGACCGTGGCCGACTGCCCTGGAGCGATGGTGAGCTGATTGGCACCGTCTGGCAGCACGAAGTTGCCCGTCACCGCCGGGGTCACCAGCAGCGAATCCGTGCCGGTGTTCGAGAGTTTCACCGTCGAGATGGTGTGTTGCGCCGCCGACGGCTGCGTGATGGTGGCCGAACCGTCCTTGGTCCGGTCGACCTTGTTGAACGACATCCACGTGGGGAAGAGGCCGTCGGGATTGGTGACGCTCAGGCGGGCGCCGGAGGCCGCGCTGCCCACCGTGACCTCAGCCGAGCCCTTCTTGCTGGTGTCCGAGGTCGAGGTGGCGGTGATGATCGCCTGACCGGCGGCCCGGGCGGTCACGGTGCCGTCCTGGGCGACCGTCGCGACGGCGGGGTCGTCTGATGACCACGTCACCGTGTTGGAGATGCTGCCCGTACCCTCGACGGTGGCGGTGAGCGTGCCGCTGGCGCCGGCATTGAGGGCCAGTTTTGTCGGCGCGACCACGACCCTGGTCACCGTGTTGCCGGTCGCGACCGTCAGCGCGGCGCTGCCGGACTTTTTGGTGTCGGCGGTGGACGTGGCCGTGATCGTGGCCTTGCCAACGGCGATTGCATGCACGGTGCCGTCGGCATCGACAGTTGCAATTGCCTTGTCGCTCGACGACCACGTCACGGTCGTGGCGAAATTCCCGGTTCCGGCGACCGTCGCCTTGAACTTGCGCGTCTGGTTGGGCTGAGCTGCGCCGCTGTCCGGCACAACGGTGACGCTCGTCACAGCGGCGGGTACTCCCGGAGCTTTACAGGCGACCAAGGTCAGGGTGACCAGAGCGGCCATCAGGTGGGTCTTGGGCAGTTGGACTGTCTTCAGCATGCGGTTCTCCTGCGAGGACAGCTCGGCGTGCCCGCTGCCTCGTTCGCGGTCGTCCGGAGGTGAGTGGCGCCTCCTCCTTCATCGCCGCGTAGAATGTCGCCGCAGGCGTAACAGCATCGTTGCACCCGGCCGCTTCCCTGGCTCATGAACATCCTCCCGAACTGCTGCTCATGATGGCATCAGACAGGAGCCCGTGCACCTCAGCACGGGCTCCTGCTCTGAACGGATCGCTCTTGGGTTCAGGGTGCGCCGACGGTCAGGCCGGCCGCCACAAGCCGCGTCTGCCAGTCGGTGATCGCTTTGGTCAGCAGAACCGGGTCAATCGCTCCGGCGGCGACGCGTGTGTTGCCCCCGTCCACCCCGGCCGTGCTGATCGAGAAGTCCCAACGTGCGGTGGCGTTGCTCGCGTTCGGTCGTCCCCATCCCACGGTGTTGCCCGACGCCACCACGCTCGAGGCCACGTGCGCCGGATCGCTGGCGTAGTCACGCAGGTAGATTCCTGCGTCAGGGTCGGCGTCCAGGATGGTGCCGTCGTTGAGCTTGCCGGTCCCCAGCACGGTGTTGTTCCGCACGCTCATGTTGTTGCCGCCCGAGACCGCCACGCCATAGTTGCTGGTTTCCAGCACCACGTTGTTCGAGGCTTCCTGGTACTGGCCTCCGCCGTCGCCCAGCATGATGCCTCCACCCGAGTACGAACCGCTGGCCGGCGTCCCAAACGCCCCATTCAGGAGGTTGTCGTGCACCCGGATCGGCGACGTGGCCGTGCCGCTGGAGTTATACAGGTTGATGGTGTCCTCGACGTGCGACTGCATCGCGGTGTTGTCCACACGGTTCCACGCGATTTCGGCGCCCGAGACGTTTTTCACGGCGTTGAACTGCACGAACTGAATCCGGTAGAACTTGCCGTCCTGCCAGCCGCCGTTGCCGTTGCTGTACCGGCCCTCGATGTTGCGGGCGGTGTTGTAGCGGACCAGGATCGGCTGCGCCGCCGCCGAACCGTTCCACGCATTGAGGTAGATGCCGCTGGTCTTCTCGATGGTGTTGCGCTCCACGATCATGGTGGCGAAGCCCTCGGCCGCCAGGAATCGTCCGGCCGTCTTCGTGGCGTCGTTCGGGTTCAGGCCCTCGCCGCGGCAACCGCGCACCGTCAGATTCGCACTGCTCCAGGGGGCCGAGATCAGCACGCCCATGCCGCGCACCAAGCAGTTCTCGATGATCACGGGCTCCGCAGTCTTGACCGTCACGGCAGGCACAGCCGGGTTCAGGCTCTCCCACGCTCCGGTGTACGTCCCGCCTTTCGTGATGGTGATGGGCGCCGCGTAGGTGAGGGTGGTCGGAGCCGGCGTGGGAGCGGGAGCCGGTGCAGGAGCAGGTGCTGGCGCAGGGGCGGGAGCCGGCGCAGGAGCAGGGGCGGGAGCCGGCGCAGGAGCAGGTGCAACCGCGACAGCCGGCGCGGGAGCCACCACCAGGTAGCAGGCCTTGGCAACGGTATACGCCGGATCACCACCGAAGGTCGTGTTCGAGCAGGTGCCGGCGTCCGTGATGCTCTTGTAGATCCAGCGGGTGTCCACGCCGTAGCGGACGGTCTGCGTGCCACTCACCGTAAACGCCTGGCCCTCGCTGGCCAGCTTGACGTACGTGGTGCCGGCCGCGTCGTCGGCGCCAGTCACGGTGGCCACGGAAGCGGCGCACGAGCGCAGGATGGGCGTGGCCCAGTCCCCGTGATCGTAGGTGTTGCCGTTGCCGGCGTCCGTGACCACGAGGTCCAGGGTCTTCCGGCCGGTGATGTTCACGGTGATGCTCTTGGTGGCGCTGGTCCCGGTCATGGTGCCGGAGTCGTACAGTTTCGTGCCGTCCCCGAAGACCTGGAACACGACTGAACCCTTGTTGCTGACTTCATCATCCACGCCGATGTCGGCGGTCAGGGCAGTGCAGTTGCCGTCGAGCGTGAAGCTGAGTTTGGAGCTCGCGTGCACACCGTAGCCTGCCGCGTACGTCTTGCCGTTCAGCGTCAGGCTCCGGCCGTCACCGGCCTTGTTTTCGCCGTTGCTCTTGTTGACCTCAGCCGGGCCGTACCCGTTGGTCGCGGCCGTCCAGATCGAACCGGACAGGGCATTGTCACCGGTCTTGACCGTGAGGGCCTGCTCACCCAGCGAGGTGTCCGTCGTGGCGTCGTCCGCGCTGGGAATGCCCAGGTCAGCCGAGGTGGTCGCCGGCGCGTCGGCTTCGGTCGGCACTTCCGGCGCCGTGCTGGAGCACGCGGCCAGCGAGAGGGCGAGGGTAAAGGCCAGTAACGTGGCGGACAGGGGTGCGCGGGATGAGCGGATAGCGTTCATGAAGTACCTTCCTTCGGTAGCCCGGCGGACTCGACTTATGAGTTCCGTGGCTTTGCGTCCCCCCCTCACGGAGGGTTTGCCGTTTCGATGCAGGTCGCGTTGAGCTGATCTCGCTGCGGTTACTGACGGGGTTCATGATGCGGATCGCGGCACGACAGTTTCATCACATTAAGAGCCGTCTGAAGATGACTTCATGAAACATCCATTTGTTGAGACGGCTATGGACGTGGCGCTGAAAACCGTGTGTGGTACAGCAGTCTCTGCCTGACAAGGCGGGATCTCCTCGATGAAGCTGCGACCGGTGACACGTCAGAACTGTGTAAGACGCCAGAACCCACCCAGATTGGTGCATAGCCGAAAGATGCCGGCCAGGTCGTCATAGGCAGGCAGAAGCGGCCCCAAACACGCCCTGACCTCAAGATTGTCAGAAACCGGATTAAGACGGGTCTGCACGCCTGCCGTCCGCTGTCATGACAGTCCGCTGAAAACGGGACGTTCGAGCCCGTGTGTCTCCCGTGCAGAACGTGGACTGGTCGTACCATCCATCGCCAGCTCAATGCCCGCCGCCGAAGCCGGCGGGGGCAGAGCCAGCCCTCCGCGCAGAGCTAGCTGGACGGCTGGGCAGCGCGCCGACGGAGTTGCCGGAGGCTGGCGTACGCCATGTCCTTGAGTTCGCTCGGGGGGCCGAGCAGCACCACGCCTGCCAGGACCGCCGCTCCGAGGAGCAGTTCCAGGATGAACAGGACGGGCAGCGGCACGGCCATGGCACGCAGCGGGAACACTGCGGCGGCGGTGACCAGCGCGCCACCCATGAAGTACAGGGCGCCGACTCCGTAGGACTGGGCAATCTGACGGCCGCTCCCGCCGATGATGCCGCGGGCCACGACGGCAAACGCTGCGCTGCGGCATACGCTGGCCGCCACCAGCACCATCGCCAGGTGTTCGACATGGCCGCCCAGACGGTAGGTGATCCACAGGGCCGCGCCCAGGCCGACCATATACACGCTCTGGATGACGATTTTTACGTTCAGCCGCGCCGTGGCTTCCGCAAGCACCGCGGAGAGGTTGGTCAGCACCGCGAAGGGAATGTAGAGCGCGAAGATCTGCATCAGCGGAATGGATTCGACGAATTTAGGCCCCAGCAAGACCTTCACGATCTCCGGCGCGTCGATCAGGATGCAGCCGGTCGCCGTGAAGATCAGGATGGACATCGCTCGCAGGCCGGTCAGGTACGAGCGGCGCAAGCGGTCGGTGTCGTCCTGTACGGCGCTGAAGGATGGAGCCATGACCCTCGACAGGCTGGTCGCAAAGTTTGTCGCGGGCATGGCGAGGGTGCTGAATGTCCGGCTGTACGCGCCCAGCTGCGCCGACGAGTAGAACTTCCCGATGATGAAGGTGTCGAGGTTGGCGCTGAGGAATTCCAGGAAGTTGACGGCCGTGGCCTTGACGCCGAAGCGGAACAGCCCGCGGTAGGCGTCCCAGCGAAATATTGGCTTCAGGGTATGCCGTGTGGCCGAGTACAGCAGCACCAGCTGAATCACGGCCTGGGCGATGGCGCTGATCACCAGGCTCATGGCGCCGTACCCCAGGTACGCTGCCCCCAGGCCGATGATGCCGTGCCCAATGGCATACGACGTCAGTTCGGCGATGACCTGGGGCCTGAAATTCAGTGCCCGCCGCAGCAGACTGCCCGAGATGATGATTCCGCTGCTCAGGATGTACACCAGGGCGTAGCCGCGGACGACCGGAACCAGATCGGGAATGGTGGGGAAGAACGTGCTGATGGCAGGGGCCAGCAGCCACGCCAGCGCCGTGGTGAAGATGCCCAGTCCCAGCGACGACGTGAAGCCCGCCCGGATGTCGTCCTCGGTGAGTTTCGCTTTCTGGACGATGGCCTGACCGACACCGAGGTCGGTGATGAACTGTCCGAAGCGCTGCAACAGGGCCGCGATGGCCCACACGCCGAACTGCTGCTTCGTGAGCAGCCGCGACAGGATGGCCGCGAAAAAGAGTTGCATGGCCAGTCCGGCGAACATGGAGAAATAGCTCCATTTCATGGCGTTGACCGTTCTGGCTTTGAGGCTACTCATGCGCGCCTCGATCATAGTTGACGCGGACTCCTCCGGACTGACCCGAGGGTGGCACCAACCGGGTGTACAGGTCGAGGTACGCCTGAGCCTGCGCTTCGAAGGTGTAGGTGGCGAGGACGTGCTGGCGAGACTGCGCTGCGAGCCGTTGCGGCGCCGGATGGTCGAGCACGTAGGCGAGTCCTGCCGCGAGGTCCGCGATGTCCAGCGGCACGGCCTGATATCCGTGCTCCAGATGCGTGACGATCTCGGCGGTGCCGGTGCCCCGCAGACACACGACCGGGGTGCCACAGGCCATGGACTCCATGGCGACCTTCCCGAAGGCTTCCTCCAGAGACGGCATGGCCGTGACGGTCGAGGCGGCGTACAGCAGCCCCATGGTCCGGTCGTCGTCGATGCGGCCCAGGAAGGTGGTGGGCAGCGGCATCTCCGGCGCCGGACCATAGATGGGACCGCCGACCAGCACGTCCAGCTGACCAGCGTCCGGCCGCCGGGCGAGCACCTCCAGCGCTTCCCGGAACTGCGCGAAGCCCTTGCGCCGGTCCTCGATGGGATTCATGGCGCTGAAGAAGATCGAGCGCCGTGCCGGATCAAGCCCCAGTTCCGCGCGGGCCGCCGCCCGGTCGCGCGGCTGGAAGAGGTCGACGTCCAGGGCGTTCGGGATCACGATCGTCTCGTGCTCGCGCAGCAGGGCGCTGCGCCGCGCCTCGCGCGCGATCCACTCGCTGAGGGCCACGAAAGTCAGGGGCCGGCCGTGGAACGCCCGGGCCTTGCGGTGCCACACGCGGCGCGACAGGTCGTTCTCCACGCTTGACCGCAGCACCGGGCACTGGCCGCAGGTCGCGGTGAAACGCTCGCAGCCGCGGGTGTAGTGGCAGCCACCGGTCATGGGCCACACGTCGCGCAGCGTCCACACGACGGGCGCGTGGATGCGCCGCACGTTCTCGGGGGTGACGAAGCCCTCGTTCACCCAGTGCAGGTTCACGACGTCGGGCTGCATGGCGTTGACGGTCCGGTGTACCAGCCGGGGCATTGTGGCAGCAGAGAACAGGCCCCTGGCGTCCGGATAGGGGCGCAGCGGAAGCCGTTCGGCCCGGCGAGCCACCCGGGCGGCGAGGGACGAGCCGTACTGCACCACCTGCGGATCGGTGGTGCCCTTGTCCTGCACGAGCATCCGGGACGTGACATGACGCGACAGCGCCTGGTGCAGCCAGTACGCGCCGCGCGCCGCGCCGCCCCCACTGTCGGAGGTATTGAGGTGCAGCACCTGCATCAGGCGACGTCCACGGTGGTGTCGGACACCCCCACGGAAGGGCGGTGGGGAACGGAGATCATGGCTTCACCATAAGCCCGTCACATTACAGGAATGCAAACGATACGCGGCTGGGAGCGCTTCCAGGCCTGTAGAACCGGTGCCATCGCGCCCGGTTCATGGCCGTCGTCACTTTAACGGCGAGGTAACGCTGCGCTGGGCACACTGCCCTGGCAATGAGCATGCGACTTCCGCTGGACGCACGAATCTACGTGGCCGGGCACGACAGCCCGCTGGGCCGCATGCTCTGCCGCAAACTGCGCGCCAGCGGGTACGACAACGTGATCACCCGCGAGGCCCACGAACTCAACCTGCGCAACCAGCTGGACGTGAATCTCTTCTTCGAGCAGGAACTCCCGGATTACGTGTTCCTGGTCAACGACCACACCAGCGGTCAGGTCGCCCAGGTCGTGAACCCGGCGGAATTCCTGTACGGGCGAATGCTGGGCCTGTCGAACGTGATCCACGCCTCGTATGTCTACGAGGTGCGCAAGCTGCTGAACATCATCTTCACGCTGGATGGGGCGTCCGGCCTGCCCACCGCCCACGCGAGCGATCCGGCCGAGGACCCCTCCACCGAGACGCTGATCGAACTGCTGACCCTGGGCATGTGCGACCGCTACCGCCGCCAGTACGACTGCGACTTCATCTCCGCGCGGTTCCACCTCGACGTCCTGGACGAGACGCTGCCCGGGCGCCAGATCCCCGCAGTGTTGCCAGGCAACTGGGCCAGCAGCGACCAGCTGTACGCCCTCGACCCGACCGACGCGTGCCTGTTCCTGATGGAACACTTCTCGTCGGCCGGCGCGATCTCGGTGCGGTCGGGCGCGGGCAGCTTCGCGTCTCCGTGAGGACCGTCGGCTCAGCTGGGGCCGCATGTGCCGGACGCGGCGTGCCGGAGCAGAGTAGCCTGGGCGCCACATGAACCAGTCCGCCGTCCCGGATTCCGGCGACCCGCTCGTCAGCGTGGTCATTCCCACCCGCGGCCGTCCCGAGTTGCTGCTGTCCCGCGCGCTCCGCACGGCCCTGGCGCAGACGCTCGCGGCCATCGAGGTGATCGTGGTCGTGGACGGGCCGGATACCGCCACGCTGGACGCGCTGCACAGTGTGACCGACCCGCGCGTGCGCGTGCTGGCCCAGCCGGCCGCGGTGGGCGGGAGCGAGGCGCGCAACATCGGCGTCCGGGCGGCCCGCGCCGCGTGGATCGCCCTGCTCGACGACGACGACGAGTGGCTGCCTCACAAGCTCGAGCAGCAGTGGGCGGTCGCGCAGGCGCATGGAGACCGGGTGATCGTCGCGTGCCCGTGGATCGAGCGCACGCCCAGGGGAGACACGGCGCAACCTCCGCGGCAGCCCGAAGCCGGCGAGACCATCGGTGACTACATGCTGGCCCGCCGCACGTCCGGCGAGCGGGCGAGCGGGCTGGTCAGCAGCCTGCTGTTCACCTCACGTGACCTGCTGCTGGACGTTCCCTTTCAGCCTGGTCTGCCCAAGCACCAGGACTGGGACTGGCTCCTTCGGGCGGCGGCGCGTCCCGGCGTGCATCTCGCCACCTCGGCCGACGTGGGCGCCATCTGGTACTACGAGGAGCCGCGCGCGTCCGTCAGCCGTCACCAGGACTGGCGGTTCTCCCTGGCGTGGGCGCAGGAACACCTCCGGCGCGGCACCATGAGCCCGCGCGCCTTCGCGGCCTTCCTGAATTCGCATGTCAGCACGGCGGCCCAACTGTCCGGCGACCACGCGGCGGCCCTGCCGCTCCTGCGGGCATTCGCCGGCGCACGGCCGCGCGCTTTCGAGTGGGTCCGCTTCCTGTCGGGCTGGGTCATTCCGCTGGAAGCCCGGCGCACGCTGCGTTCCCGGCTGGGGCCGGCCTTGGCCCGGATGCGTGGTCGCCGGCCCCGACCGACCGCACCGCTGTCCGCGCTCTCTGTGAGCGGCCAGCGGGTGGCGCTGATCGATCCGCTCGACACCGGGCACCACACCGGCTACGCCGCCCTGCTGGCGGCCGGCCTGGTGGCGCGGGGTGACCGTGTGCAGGTGATTGGTCCGGCGCGGCTGGTGGACGCCGTGCAGCACGCGTCACCGCAGGTGCAGGGCGACGTCCTGCCCCTGTACGCTTCGGGTGCCGAGGCCTATTACCGTCTGCCCAGACGGCAGCGTGAACTCGTGAACGTGCGCTTCTTCCGCGCGGCACTCCGGGCGGCCAGGGCGCAGCGGGCGGATGTCGTGCACCTGCTCTACCTCGACAGTTACACTCAGTCGTTCCTCCTTGCCCTGCTCTCGATGAAGCCTGTGCTCGGCCGTGTTCGGGTGAGGGCCACGCTGCACTGGCTGTATTTCCTCCGGACATACAAGTCTCCGCCGGGTCACCCGCTGGGGGAGGCTGTTCACCTAGTCGTGGTGTTTCTGCTGGGCCTGCTGGGCGTGAGGATCATGGTGCACTCGCAGACGTTGGCCGCGCAGCTTCGGGCCCGTGTGCCCGGGCTTGCCGTCGATGCTGTGCCGTACTTCGCAGAGCCGCCGCGCACCACCTCTGCCACGCGGACCCAGGTGCGTGCCGCGCGCCGCGCCGACTTGAACCTTCCTGCAGACGCGGTTGCCCTTCTGGCCTTCGGTGGCACCCGCCATGACAAGGGCAGTGACATCGCGGTCCGGGCGCTGGCGCTGCTGCCCGCTCAGTTCCATCTCCTGATCGTCGGGCCGGCGCGCACCTTCGACTCCCAGGCGCTGGAGCAACTCGCCCAGACCTGCGGCGTTGCCGACCGTGTCCACTTCCGGGTGGAGTTCGTGCCGGATGACGAGGTCGAGAGTTATTTTGTGGCGGCGGACGCGGTCGTCCTGCCGTACCGCCGGGTGTTTGCGGGCCAGAGCGGCCCGCTGCTGATCGCAGCGTCCCTGGGCGTGCCAGTCGTCGCGTCTGACGTCGGCGTGCTCACAGAGACCGTCCGGGCGTACGATCTGGGGGTCCTGTGCGAGCCGGAGAATCCGGAGGCGCTTGCGGCGGCGCTGCGGCAGGTGCCGGATCTGGCGCCGCGCTCCAGGGTGCCCGACTTTCAGGCGGATCACACGCCGGAGCGGTTCACGCAGGCCACCGTCGAGAGTTACGGGACTTCGCGGTAAGCGCTGGTCCGGCCGGCTCCACGGAGTAGGCCATGTCGCTGGCGACAGAGGACAGCACGAGTGGGGCCTGGGATATGCCCCAGGCCCCACTTCGCCGCTCTCGATGTCAGTTCGTGCCGATCTTCTGCCCGTTCGAGGCGGCGCGGCTCTGCCAGGCCGAGAGTTCGGCCGCCTCGGTGCCGAGGGTCACCGTGTTGTACAGCGTGGTGTTGTTGAAGCACAGCGCCGCCGTGCAGTTGGCAAACCACGTGTTGCCGAGCGAGCTCTTTCCGTCGCTGCTGTAGCGCATCCAGGCGACTTTGTTGTCGTGAACGGTGTTGTTCGCCCACACGCCGCCCTTGATCGAGCCCTGCTGGTCCCAGACGTACAGGCCGACGTTCTGCGCGGCGATTTTCCGTCCGTCCGGCAGCAGACCGGCCGAGACGACACGGTTGTTGTAGACGTTCTGGTTGTGTCCACCGGCGATCCCGATGCCCTGGTTGGTGGTGCTGATGATGGTGTTGTTGTAGACGTCCACCCACCCGCCGGCCGTGCTCATGCTGCTTCCCTTGCCGTCGCCCAGGAGGATGCCGCCCCCACCATAGCCGGCCGTGGCGGCGGGATCGGGGGCGTAGGCGCCCCAGATCAGGTTGTCGTGGATCTTGATACGGCTCGACGGCGTGCCAGTCGACTCGTACATGTTGACGTTCTCTTCCAGCGCGCTCTTGTACGGCTCGTTGATCACCTGGTTCCACGCGATCTCGACGTTCGGGACGTTACGCACGCTGTTGAACTGGACGAACTGAACCCGGTAGAAGTCGTTGCGGTACCCGCCCGCACCGTTGCTGAAGCGGCCGTCGATGTTCTTGGCGCTGTTGCGCAGGATCTTGACGGTGTGGCCGGCGCCCGTGTTGCCGCGGAAGGCGCGGACGTAGATACCGCCGGTGCCCTCGAAGTAGTTGTTGGTGACGTTGAGGTTGATGGTCTCTTCGGAGCTGATGAAGCGGCCGACGTTGCGACCGGCGACATTGGGGTTGACGCCGTAGCCCTTGGTGTTGCGCACGGTGAGGTTCATGCTGAAGCCAGCGATCAGGTTGCCGGGCCCCTTGAGGTTGGCACCGTCGATGACGACGGGTTCGCTGGTCCGGACAGTGATCGCCGGGACGTTGGGGTCGGTGCTCTGGTAGTTCCCGGTGTACGTCCCGCCCTTCGTGATCACCAGCGGCGCCTTGTAGGTAACAGTGCCGCCCGGCGCGGGGCTCGGCGTCGGTGCAGGGGTCGAGCCAGCCGTGCAGCTCAGAAGCCGGGCGTTCGCCCAGTCGGCGTGATCGAAGTAGTTCTTGTCGCCCGCGTCCGTGACGACAAGCTTGAGTTCCTTCCTGCCGGCGACGCTGACGCTCAGGGACTTCGTGGCGCTCGAGCCGGTCATCTTGCCGGAGTCGTACAGTTTCACGCCATCGGCCCACACCTGGAAGACCGCTGAGCCCCGGGTGCCGACTTCGTCGTCGAGGCCGATATCGCTGGCGAAGGTGGCGCACTGACCGCCGAGGGCGAAGGTGACGGTGGAATTGGCATGCACACCCAGACCCGTCGAGTAGGTCTTGCCGTTCAGCGTCAGGGTGCGGCCGTCGCCGCCCTTGGTTTCACCGTTGCTCTTGTTGCGCTCGACCGGGCCCCAACCGCTGGTGGCCGAGGTCCAGCCCTGGCCGGACAGCTGGTTGTCCCCGGACGCGAGGCCGAGGCCCTTGAGGCTGCCCAGGCCGTCATCGCTGGCGGTCCAGGACCGGTCGATGCCGTCATAGGGGTAGTCGGCAGCACTCGCGTTCCCGTTCGTGGCGGACGTCTGGGGGGCGCTGGGGGCCTGCGAGCAGGCGGCAAGGGCCAGGGGAATCAGGAGAAGAGCGCAGGCGCGGAAGCGGGTGGGGGAGGTGTGGGTCATGTGGCGTGTCCTCTCGAAGGGGTTCGGCGGGGAACCTCTGGATTTAGAAGGCGATGAAGAAGGCAGGAGATTCAGAGGTGTGCGGAGCCCGAAGTCTTCATCAGACATTCAGCGGTCCTGGGCAGCACCTTAACCAAAGCTTATGAACGCTTTATGTACGGTCTCAAGCGGAATTTCTTACGTGTGAGTGAAGATGAGGAAGGGCCGGGGACCAAATACAACGTCTGTTTCTAGAAGAACGCCTGAGCCCTCGACCTGTGCCTCTCAACGCTCTCATGCACGCCGTCTCATGACCGCTGTTGAGCTGCAAAATGGGTCATGCGAGAAAATGCCGTCGTCATCACTAGAAAGGATGATGGCCGTCTCCACGCCCTGTCTAGGCAAGTGAATGCTGACGGCATGCTCACCTACAGTCGAGCAGTGTAGAGAAGGGTGGTTTTTCACACCCACTGCTCTGGACAGCGGCGGTCGTCAGCATGGGATCAGCCACCTGTGCAGTCACCCCTCCGCTGACACGATCTGGCCCTGAGCGCGCGGTGTGGCAGCGCTCTCCGGCTGAATGTGGGGGAGGCGTGTCCCCCGTCACAGCGCCATCAAAGCACCACTTTTCTGGCGCCGTTTACGATTCCTTAGCGAGTTCCACCGCACTCTGAACCCGTTACCGTGGGCACAGAAGGCCCGTTCGAGCTTCAGACCTGATTCACGTGAGGAGTTTCAAGATGCAGGCCACCAGCAATCCCACCCTTCTGCGGCAGACCGTGCTTGGCCTCAACCGGCGTGACGTTGGGCCGTGGAAACTCTGGCGGATCCTCAATGGCTGCGCGGTTGCGGGCGGCGATGTCGTCGCCATCCTGCTCGCGGGAATGCTGGTGTCGGTCGTCAGCGGACACGCAATGCTCGCTCCGCTCGACTCCGGGTGGCTGACCCTCATCGTGGTGGTGTGGCTGCTGGGTGCCAGCGTGCTGCACCTGCTGCCGGACTGGGGCATGTCGCCCCCCACCCAGCTTGAGCGGCTGTCCAAGCTGATGGGCGTCGTGTTCGTCACCACGGCCGCCGCGATGTATATCAGTCATGACACCCCGATGACCTTCCACCTGCTGCTGCTGGCGTCCCTGCCACTCGCCCTGGTGCTGATCGTCCTGACCCGCTCGATGCTGAAGTCCGCGCTGATCCGCTGGAACGTGTGGGGTGTGCCGGTCGTCGTGTACGGCGGCGCCGTGACGGGCAGCATGGTGATCGACGCGCTGCGCGCCAATCCCGGCTACGGCTACCGTCCGGTCGCGATCTTCGACGACAACGCCGCGCTCGAGGGCACCGCCATCCACTCCGTGCCGGTGGTGGGCGGCACCGGCAGCACGCTGGACGTGCCAGTGGCGATCCTGGCCATGCCCGGCATGCAGCGCCAGCGCCTCGTCGAGATGCTCGAAGGCCCGCTGGCGACCTACCCCAAAGTCATCCTGATCCCGGACCTGTTCGAGGTCGAGAGCATGTGGGCACAGACCCGCGACTTCGGCGGCGTGATGGGACTGGAGATCGCCCGCAACCTCCTCAACGGGTCTGCGCAGATGGTCAAGCGCGGCCTCGACATCGTGCTCGTCTCCCTGAGCGCGCCGCTGTGGCTGCCCGTGTGCGTGCTGCTCGGCGGCCTGATCTGGCTCGAGGACCGGACCCGGCCCGTGTTCTTCCAGCAGCGCGTGGGCTTCCGCGACCAGCCCTTCACGGCGTGGAAGTTCCGCACCATGGTCCCGGACGCCGAGGCGGTGCTGCAGCAGAAACTATCCGCAGACCCCGAACTGCGCGCAGAATGGGAAGCCAACTACAAACTGCGGAACGACCCGCGCATCACCCGGATCGGTCGCCTGCTGCGCCGCACCAGCCTGGACGAGCTGCCGCAGCTGATCAATGTGCTGCGCGGCGACATGTCACTGGTCGGCCCGCGGCCCCTGCCCAAGTACCACCACGATCAGCTCACCACGCAGACCCAGCATCTGCGCACGCTGGTGCACCCGGGCATGACGGGCCTGTGGCAGGTGTCTGGCCGCTCCGAGGCCGGCAACCTGGGCATGGAACGCTGGGATCCGTACTACGTCCGGAACTGGTCGATCTGGCTCGACATCTACATCCTGATCCGCACCTTCAGCGTCGTCGTCAAGGGCTCCGGTGCATACTGATCCTGTGAATCAGGCGTCCGGGCCACGTAAGCTCTCGGTTCTGCAGATCATCACGCACCTGGAACTGGGCGGCGCCGAGGAAGTGGCCATCTCGCTGGCCGAGGCGCTGCACGAGGAGGTCGACTTCACCTTCTTCATCGTGCAGGGCGGAGACCGCAGCGAGATCGGGCGCGACTTCTACCTGCGGTTGCAGGCGCTGCGAATCCCCGTGTACCTCGGTACGGTCGTGCCCATGAAGATGGGCGGCGCCATGGTCTCCGGCTTCAAGCTCAACCGGTTGATCCGGCGGCTCCGCCCCGATATCGTCCACCTGCACACCGAGATTCCCGAAACGACCTTTGCCTGCGCGACCCTCTTCGGCCTGCCTGACCAGCTAGAAGTGGTGCGGACGATCCACAACACGTCCCTGTGGCCGGCATGGGCACAGATCGGAGCGTGGGCTGAGCGCCGTCTGGCCGGCGCGCGGGTGGCCGCGGTCTCCCGTGGCGGCCTGGACGGGCTCAAACGCTTTCAGGATGCCTATGGACTGCCGCGGACGGACGAGACCCGGGCGCAGATCATCTACGCCGGCGTGTCCAAGGACACCGGTCCTCGGCCGACACCTCCCGCCGCAAACGCGTCCGGGCCGGTGCGCGTGCTCTTCGCCGGGCGTCTGGAACTGCAGAAGGGCGTGGACCTGATGCCGGCCATCGTCGAGAGGGCCAGTCGGCTCACCGTCCGGCCCGTCGCCTTCCATATCGCGGGCAGCGGCACCTATGCGCCGCAGCTCCGCGAGTGGGCAGAGCGCCAGCACACGGGCTGGGACGTCACGGTCGGCCCGCCCATCCCGAACCTCGCCGGCTATCTCCACGAGGGTCGCCACGATCTGGTCTTCATGCCGTCCCGATTCGAGGGCCTGTCGCTGGTCGCCGTCGAGTCGCTGCTGGCTGGCGTTCCCCTGGTGACCACACGCATCGACGGGCTGAAGGAGATCTTTCAGAGTGACTACCCGCTGCTTGCCGAGCCAGAGGATGTCGACGGCCTGGCGGACGTGCTGGCGCAGGCCATCAATGATGGGGACGCTGCGCTCCACGCGGCTCAGGTCCACAGGGCGTCGGTCATGGACCGCTTCAGCCAGACGGGCATGGGCCGGCATTACCTGCAGCTGTACCGGCGTGCGGTGGTGAATCCCGCGACGTGAAGATCCTGCTCGTCCACAATTACTACCAGCAGCCCGGCGGGGAGGACGTGGTCTTCCGTGCAGAAGCCACCCTGCTGCGCGATGCCGGGCATGACGTCGAGGAATACACCGTCAGCAACATGGAGATCGGTCAGCAGGGCAAGGCGGGCGTGGCGGCCCGGACGGTCTGGAATGCCGCGGCGGCCCGCACGCTGAACCGCATGGTGCGTAGCGGGCAGCACGACATCGTCCACTTCCACAACACCTTCCCTCTGCTGTCACCGGCAGTGTATGGAGCGGCGCGAGCGGCCGGGGCCGCGACCGTACAGACCCTGCACAACTACAGGATCGTCTGCGCCAGTGCGCTGCTGTTCCGCGACGGCCACGTCTGCGAGTCGTGCCTCGGCCGGCTGCCTGTGCCGGCCGTCCGCCACCGGTGTTACCGGGATAGCGTGGGCGCCTCTGCCACGGTGGCGGCCATGCAGGTCGCTCACCGCGTCCTGGGAACGTATCGCCGGGACGTGGACGCCTACGTCGCCCTCACGGAGTTTGCCCGCGACAAGTTCATTCAGGGTGGTCTTCCTGCGACCCGCCTGCACGTGAAGCCGAACTTCATCGATCCGGACCCGGGCGCTGGTCCCGGCGGCGGTGGGTACGCGCTGTTCGTCGGCCGCCTGACCGAGGAAAAGGGCGTGCAGACCCTGCTCGACGCGTGGCGCCGCATCGGTACGGCCCTGCCCCTCAAGGTGCTGGGCAGCGGCCCGCTGGTCGGGGACGTCGAGCAGGCCGCCGGCAGTGTGCCGGGAGTGACCTATCTGGGTCAGCGCGGCCGGGAGGAGGTCATGGCGCTGGCCGCCCGGGCCGAGTGTCTGATCTTCCCGTCCAGATGGTACGAAGGGTTTCCGATGACCATCGTCGAGTCGCTGGCGGTCGGCCTGCCGGTCATCGCCAGCCGTATCGGCGCGATGGAGCAGCTCATTCAGGATGGCGTGAACGGCATGCACTTTGAGCCCGGGAACGCCGACGACCTGGTCCGGGCCGTACAGTCTTTCCTGGCCGGCGACCGACCCCGCATGAGGAACGCGGCGCGTGAGACCTTCGTGAAGCATTACACCAGTGCCGAGAACCTGCGCCAGCTCATGTATATTTACGGGCAAGCCAGGAAAGCAGGTGGCGCAACGGAGTGACGAGGTGCGCGGAACAGGTCATCAACCGAACCGGCACCCGTGCCGTTTCGCACGACGGGTGGAGCAATGAGGATTCTCGGCCATCGCACGCACCGGACGGTGCGTCTGTGGCGTTCCGTCGCTGCGGGTCTGACCGGGCTTGCCCTGACGTGCGCGCCCCGCACCGAGGCGGCCACACCCATCAAATACGCCGGCCCCATCGTTATTTTCAAAGGGGGCGTCTACCGCGGGAACTGGGAGAGCCAGAATGCGCGGGTGCCGGCGGTGACGATCACCACCGCGCAGCCCGTCACCATCGAGTACTCGAATATTCGCAGCCGCGGACCACTGATCTACAGCGCCTTTCACAAGGCGAACGTCACGGTGCGGAATACCAGGGGTGAAGCGCTCAACCCCAACCGGCCGCTCAAGGAATACCGCCTGCCTGGACGCTTCGTGCAGCTCGAGGAATTCGGGAGCGCCACCATAGAGAATAACGAGCTGATGGGCACGTCGGGAATCTACCTGCGAGATTACAAGGGTCTGCCCAAGTCGGGTCAGACCGTGAAGATCGTCCGCAACCGGGCCAGAAACATAGACGGCCGGTACAGCATCGGTGTCGGCAAGTATTCCGACACGCGGTACCACCTGGTGCAGTTCGTCCAGTTCAATCAGGTGCGCCGTATTCCAAACGTTGAGATCGCGTGGAACGAGGTGATCAACGAACCGGGCAAGAGCCGCGTCGAGGAGGTCATCAGCATGTACCTGTCCAGCGGCGTGCCGTCGAGTTCTATCAAGATTCACGACAACTACATCCAGGGGGCTTACAACGTCCAGCCCACCAAACTCGACTATGGTGGAGCCGGGATGAATCTGGGCGACGGCCTGGCGAAAAAGCCAGGAGACGCCGCCTCGTACATCCGGGCCTACAACAACCAGATCGTCGGAACGAACTCGGGTATTGCGCTTTCGGCCGGGCACGACATCCTGGCGTACAACAACCGGTTGATCTCAAGCGGGTACCTGCCGGACGGGCGGGCGATTCGAGGCCAGAATGTCGGTATTTACGTCTGGGACTTCTACAACAATAAGAAGTACAAGACGTTTTACAACGTGATTGCCCGCGATAACCTCGTCGGCTGGTCCAAGCCCCTGCAGCGGTTCGGAGGACAGAATCCCTTCTGGTTCCCGGACTGCGACCGAGACAGCCGGGGGAAATCCAAGTGCGTGAACAACCGAACCGTGCCGGGCACCATCACGCTGGGCATGGAGAAGGCGGAATACACGAGGTGGCAGACAAAACTGCGCGCGGCGGGCCTGCGCGTGGGCGTGCTGCCCAAGTAGGTCCGGGCGCGGACAGCGGTCCCAGAGACTATCTGTTAACGGTCACCGTGGTTGAGTGGCACTCAGAATGTCCAGGTCGCCGACGCCGAACCCCAGACCGCTGCGCGCCGTCTTTGTCGATGTGCCGCTCATGTACAGCAGCGGCGTCACGCAGGTGCTGTACAAGCTGGCCCGCTACAAGCAAGCCGACCTTCTCGAGATGTCAATCGCCAGCCTGGACACGCCACAGAAGGCCATGGTCGAGATCCTCAAAGGCGACGACGTCGAGGTGAACCACCTCGGGAACAGCGGCGTGCTGATCTCTGCCCTGGCGCTCAGGCGGGTCATGAACCGGCGGTCCATCGACGTGGTGGTGGCGAACTCGTTCCGTTCGTATCTGGTGGCGAAGGCGGCCGCTCTGGGCAGCGGCACGCCGGTGGTGTACTGGGTACACACCATCAACCAGATCCTCACCAGCCGCTTCAGAAAGCTGCTCTATCCCCTGCTGACCAAGAACGACCCACTGCTGTATGTCTCGCAGTCGGTACTCGAAAACAACCGGCCCGCCGGTCACCGCGGTGAAGACATGGTGATCTACAACTCCGTGGAGCCGCCGGAGATCATGCCGGAGTGGCAGCCCTACCCACCGGAGAAACGGGCCGAGTTCGACCTTCCTGCCGATGCCATCGTGCTCGGCTACACGGCCAATTTCGCCACCTACAAGGACCATCCCACCCTGCTGCGCGCCTTCGACAGCCTGTCGAAGCGCTACCAGAACCTCTATCTGGTCCTAGTGGGCGACGGCCGGACACTCGACCCGGCCCGTGCGCAGGCCAAGCAGTTCGCGGCGTCTGACCGCATCCGCTTCCTGGGAACGCGGCATGACGCCAGGGCGCTGCTCGGCCTGGTGGACGTCTATGTCCACGTCTCGCCGGAAGAAGCGTTCGGGCTGGCCGTCGTCGAGGCCATGCTCGCCCGGCGTCCCGTCGTGGCCGCGCGCGCCTTCGCGCTGCCGGAACTCATCCGCGACGGCGAGACGGGGGTGCTGTTCGAGCCGGGAGACGCCAAGGACCTGGAACGTCAGGTGATCCGCATGATCGAGGACCGGGCCTACGCCGAGCGCCTCGCCCATGCCGGTGACCTGGAGTGCCGTCGGCGCTTTCCGCCGGAGCCGTTCGCCCGGCAGGTCACGGAGTTCCTCTACAGCGTGCTGTCCGCCCGGTCTGCCCGCACCCTCGCCGGCGAGCAGGCATGAGCGGCATGAAGACCTATCCCACGGCCCGGCCGCAGCCCGGGATGCTGTACTGGCACGCTGCCCTGGTGCTCGCGGCGGGCACTGGGGTCGGGCTGCTCTACACCGTCAGGCCCACCTATGCGGTGGGTCTGGGCGTGTTGCTCCTGCTCATGGCGATCCTGGGTCGAATCTGGGCGAACGTCCAGCTCTACGCGCTCGGCCTGATCGGCATTTCGCTCGCTGGCTACGCGTTTCTGGGGAAGGGCTACGCCTACGTGGGCGTGCCGCCACTGTTCATCGGTGAGGTGACGCTGGTTCTCGGGCTGCTGGCCACGCTGAAAAGTGTCGCCGAAGGGGTGAGGCTCACTCGGGTGGGTGGGCTGCTGCTGGCACTTGGCGTCTTCATGGCGATCAGCCTGAGCAGCACCCTGCCCTATATCGGCCGGTACGGACTCGACAGCCTGCGTGACGCGGCGACGTGGTATTACGCGCTGTTCGCAGTCGTCGTGCCCATTCTGATCGTCCGCTTCCGCGCCCTGGGCGCCGCCATCCGGCGCTATGGACAGATCCTGCCGTGTTTCCTGTTGCTGGCGCCGATCGTGTTCTGGATCTCCCGGCTGCTGCTGACGTCGTTGCCCAAGTGGCCAATCAGCGGACAGGCGATCGTCGAGGTCAAGGGTGGTGACCTGGCCGTTCAGCTGGCAGGCATCATGGTGTTCTTGCTGCTCGGTCTCCAGCGGGTCCGCGCCACGCCCACAGAGCCGGCGGTGGGCCGACGGATGCTCGACGGCAGCTCGCCGTGGTGGTGGTGGGTGCTGTGGATGGTGTCTTCCGTCGGTCTCTTCACCGGCCGCGCCGCCCTGATCTCGATCGCGGTGCCGCTGCTACTCGTGCTGGTCGTGCGTCCCCTGAGCCGCTGGGGACGGCCTCTGCTGGTGGTCGTTTCGCTGTTCTCCCTACTGCTGGTTGTCAATCCACGCTACGAGACCAGCACTGGCCGGGAACTGTCGATTGACGGACTGCTGCTGAACATTCAGAGCATCGGCGGCGGCACGGGAGATTCGGCCGTGGACGGCACGCGGACGTGGCGCCTGGACTGGTGGCACAAGATCGAGGAATACACCATCGGTGGTGACTATTTCTGGACCGGCAAGGGGTACGGGATCAACCTGGCCAATGCGGACGGCTTCCAGGTGCAGTCGGACCAGTCACTGCGCAACCCGCACTCCATCCACTTCTCCATTCTGGCCCGCTCCGGCGTTCCGGGTCTGGTCAGCTGGGCGGTCCTGAACATCGTCTTTGCCGGTAGCCTTCTCCTGGCATTTGTCCGTGCCCGGGTACGCGGCCACCTCATGTGGGCCAACGTCCACCTGTGGCTGCTGGCGTACTGGCTGGCCTTCATCATCAACGGCTCGTTTGACGTCTTTATCGAGGGGCCGCAGGGCGGCATCTGGTTCTGGAGCGTCATGGGCTTCGGAATCGCGGCGCTGGAGCTGTACCGGCGCGGGGAGGAACTATGAGCACCGCCAGCGGCCTGCCGCACCGAGAGATCCTGGGCATGCGCGTCGACGCGACCAGCTATGCCGACGCCACGAACCGCATTGCCGCGTGGGCCGCGCAGGGCGAGTCCCGGTACGTGTGCTGCTCGAACGTCCACATGGTCATGGAGACCTACGACAGCGACGAGTTCAGGGCCGTCGTGAACAATGCCAGCCTGGTCACCGCCGACGGCGTGCCGCTGGTGTGGGCGCTCAGGGCGCTGAGGGTGCCGGACGTGAGCCGGGTCTACGGCCCTACCCTGACCATGCACGTGTGCGAGCGGGCGGCCCGCGACGGCCTGCCCATCGCGTTGTATGGCGGCACGCCCGAGAGCCTGGAGGCCTTCGCGGCCGTGCTGCGGGAACGCTACCCGTCCATCCAACTGCCCTGCCTGATCGCGCCACCCTTCCGGGTCCTCACGCCCGAGGAGGACGCCGCGTACACGCAGCAGATCGTGGACTCCGGAGCGAGGATCGTGATGGTCGGCATCGGCTGTCCCAAGCAGGAGCGCTGGATGGCGGCCCATGCCGGGCGCATCCCGGCCGTGATGCTCGGAATCGGGGCGGCCTTCGACTTCCACTCTGGCCGCGTCCGGCAGGCGCCGGGAGCGCTGCAGCGTCTGGGTCTGGAGTGGCTGTTCCGACTGGCGATGGAGCCGCGGCGACTGTGGAAGCGCTACGCGCGGCACAATCCGCGGTTCGTGGGCCTGTTCCTGCGGCAATTGCTGGGGTCGCGGACGGCGTGAGTGTCCCCCGACGGGGGCAGGTGTGCCATCAACGATCCGTTTACGGCCCGTGCGGCATGCTACGTCCATGATCGGCGCCAACCCTCTCCGCACCGTTACACCCGCCAAAAGGATGACCCATGATTGACTCTGTCCAGCGCAGCCGCGCCCTCGACGTCGATACCCTGCCCGTGATGAGCACCCTGACCCGCTCGGCCCTGCCCATCGTCGGGGCCGCCGTCCTGGCCGGCGCGCTGGGCTACTTCGTCACCGCCGGACAGCCGAAGGTCTACGAGGCAGGCAGTGCGATCTTCGCCACGAACAGCAGCAACAGCCAGCTCGGCAACACCATGTACACCGCGCCCACCCTGCCGCGCGGAGCGCTGCGCGAGGCGCTGGTGTCGCCGGCCGTGATCCTGGACGTGGTGAGCCGCGTGCAGGGGTCGGGGCTGCCGCAGGGACAGGTCAGCAGCATGGTGAGCAGCCTCAAGAGCGAGCTGACCAATGGCAATGTCAAGTCTCTCAAGCTCGCGGTGGTGGACGAGTCCAGCAACGGCGGCGTCTACAGCGTGAACGGCCGCGCGTCCACCCCGGCCGCCGCCCGCGTGCTGACGAACGCCGCCGTGGACGCGCTGCTCGCGTGGGACGCCAAGCGCGCCCAGACGCGGATGGTCAAGGCCCGCGCGAGCCTGCAGAGCCAGTTGACTGCCCTGAACACCGAGACGCCCGACAACAACATCAACGCCTCGGCGTACCAGGCCACGCGCCAGCAGCTGCTCCAGGACCTCGCCCTGGTCGGCGCGGCCGCCAGCAGCGCCACCGGAACGCTGGACGTCGTGTCGCCGGCGATCGATCCGTCCGGCGCAGCCGCGCCCCGCCCGCTGCGCAGCGCGCTGCTGTCGGCGCTGTTGGCCCTGCTGACCGCCACGGCGCTGGCCCTGCTGCTGGCCAGCCTGCGCCCTGCTCCCAGCCTGGACACCCGGCCCGAGCGCTACACCGGCCGCTGAGCTTATCAGCATGACGGCCCCCCAGGACGCCACCCCTGCCCACGTGCGGCCCGGCGCGACGGGGGGCCGTTCTCCGCTTATCTCCGTGATCGTGCCTGCCTACAACGCGGCCGCCTACCTGCCGGACGCCCTGCGTAGTGTCCTGCGACAGACGCACCAGGACGTGGAAGTGATCGTGGTGAACGACGGCTCGACCGACGACACGGCCGAGCTCCTCGGCGCGTGGCAGCGCCGTGACATGCGGGTCCGGGCCGTCCACCAGCCGAACCGGGGACTGCCCGCCGCGCGCAACGCGGGCCTGAATGTGGCGCGTGGCGAGTACGTGGCGTTTCTGGACGCCGACGACGTGATTCACCCCGAGAAACTGGAGCGGCAGCTGGCCTACCTGACGGCGCACCCGGCCGCCGACCTGGTGTATTCGGATTACGTCACCGCCGACGCGGATCTGCACCTCCTGACCGAGGAGGTCATCGGCGTGAAGCGCCTGCCGCTGCGCGAGGCGTACGCGTTCACCAACGTCTTCCCGGTCATGTCCCCCCTGCTGCGGCGCACCCTGGTCGAGCGGGTCGGAGGCTTCGACGAGAGTCTGCGGGCGTGCGAGGACTGGGACTACTGGGTGAGGTGTGAACGTGCCGGCACGTTCGGTTACCTGCCCGGTCACTACTCGACCTACCGCATGCACGGCACGCAGATGCACCGTGACCTGAACTTCATGCTGAAGTACGCCCGCCTGGCCGCACGTAAGAACTACCCGACGGAACCCGGCAAGGTGCGCACCATGGTCGGCTCGGTACTGTGGTGGCAGTTCGGGTTGCAGATGCAGACGCACGACGTGAGCAAGATGCAGGTGCTGCTGCGCCCGCGCATCCTCGTCACCGCGCTGCGGATGGTGTGGGAGGTGCGCAGCCTGCGGGTGGCGTGGAAGGTGCGTCGCCTGTTCCGTCGCGGCGTGTGACTGCACTTACCCCTACGCGCGCCTCGCGGCCCCAGCTCCCGGCGCTGACCGGCGTCCGGTTCCTGGCCGCGCTTCTGGTCGTGCTGCTGCACGCCCACAGCGCCCTGCGTCTCGACGTTCCGCCCCTGCTGCGGCCTGTGGTGGAGTCCGGGCAACTGTCCGTGACGCTCTTTTTCATCCTGAGCGGCTTCATCCTGGTCTACACCTACGCCCGTACCGACCGGCTGGACACCATGACCGTGTCGGGGCCGACGTTCTGGCAGGCCCGCTTCGCGCGTATCTACCCGGTGTACGCGCTGGGCCTGCTGCTGGACGCCCCATTCTTTCTGGGCGCGTGGCTCGGCGGGGGACTGCACCTCAGCGGGCCGGTGACCCTGGCACTGGCGCCCACCCTGTTGCAGGCCTGGGTTCCGCCGAGCGCGTGCGTGTGGAACTGCCCCGGCTGGAGCATCTCCGCCGAGGCGTTCTTCTACCTCCTGTTCCCGGCGCTGCTGCCGCTCGCGCTCGCCGTGGCCCGGCGCGGCGTGTGGGCCGGTTTCGCGCCGGTGTGGCTGCTGTCGCTGCTGCCGGTCGTAGCCGTCCTGGTGCTGACGCCCGAGCTGCCACGTGAAGTGACGGCGCTGGACGTCCTGTACTACGCACCACTGTTCCGGGTGCCGGAATTCCTGCTGGGCATGGCGCTGGCCCAGCGGTTCTTGAATGCCCCACCCGGTCCACGCCAGGCGCAGGTGGCCCGCTGGTTCGGCCTCGTGGTGATCGCGGTGCTCGTGGTGGCTGGGCCGAGTGTCCTGAACAACAACCTTCGCAACTTGCTGGCCATTCCGGCGTTCGGAGCGCTGGTGTGGGGCCTCGCGCCCGGGCATGGGCGGCTGGCGGCCGCGCTGGGCCGACCCCTGCCGGTGTACCTGGGCGAGATCAGCTACGGCATCTACATCCTGCACGCGCCGCTGCTGAACCTGCTGGTCGAGCGGGGTGCCCGGACGTGGACCCAGGGCCATCCCGCGCTGCTGATCCTGGCTGGGGTGCTGGGTGCGCTGATCGTGATCGCGGGCGTAACCTACCGCTTCCTCGAACGGCCCGCCCAGGCCGCCCTGCGCCGCCGGACGCGGCGCCCGGTGCCCGCCACCTGAGTCGGAGCGGCGCCGGTGGTCCCTGGACGTCGCAGGCGGTCCCCTGTCCGGCCTTCAGGAGCCGGCGTCGCGGCGTGACCATTCGGCGTCCAGGTACACCAGACCGTTCTGGCGGGTCAGACGACGGGACGTGAGGCGACCGCCGTCGAGCACGTCGAAGCCCAGGGCGTCCGGCACGAGGTCGTAGGTCTGGTCGCCGTAATCGCTGCCCGCCCACAGGCCCAGCGAGTACGTGCCGGGGTAGAACCGCAGGTCTCTCAGGGCGACGCGGACCGTGTGGTGCGCCACGCCGCCCGGCAGCGCGAAGCCCGCATCCACGTCCGTGAGGTTCGCCAGGGGCGTGCCGTCCGAGTCCCGCACGAGCACGGAGAGCTGCACTGGATTTCCGAAGTCGGCGCGCGTGACGTCCACGCTGAGTTCCACCGTCAGGTCGTCGCCGACCGACAGGGCCGAGGTGTCCTGCCCGGAGGCGTCCAGCAGCCGGGCCGACGTGAAGCGGGCGCCGCCACTGCCGGAGCGGCCGGGATGGTCGCGCAGCGTGGCCGACGCCGGGGCGCGGGCGCTGCGGCTCAGGTAGGTCGCCACAACCTGCGTCACCGGGCCGGCGTCCGCGACGCGCCCTCCCTCGAGCAGCAGGCCGGTGGTGCACAGCTGCGTGACCGCCGCGAGGTTGTGGCTGACGAAGATCACGGTGCGGCCCTCCCGGCCGACCTCCTGCATCTTGCCCAGGCACTTCTTCTGGAAGTCCTGGTCGCCCACGGCCAGCACCTCGTCCACCACCAGGATCTCCGGTTCCAGGTGTGCGGCCACCGAGAACGCCAGGCGCACGTACATGCCGCTGGAGTAGCGCTTCACGGGCGTGTCGAGGAAGCGCTCGACTTCCGAGAAGGCCACGATCTCGTCGAAGCGGGCCCGGATCTCGTGACGGCGCATGCCGAGCAGCGCGCCGTTCAGGTAGATGTTCTCGCGGCCCGTGAGCTCGGGGTGGAAGCCGGTGCCGACCTCCAGCAGGCTGGCCAGGCGGCCGCGCATCCGCACGCGACCCGCGCTGGGTTCCACGATCCGTGACAGCACCTTCAGCAGCGTGGACTTTCCCGCGCCGTTGCGGCCCAGGATGCCCAGCCGGTCGCCCTGCTGCACGTCGAAGGCCACGTCGCGCAGCGCCCAGAACTCCTCGCTGGGCTGCGGCCGGGCGTGCCGGGCGGCCGAGCGCAGGGCGTCGCGCAGGGTGTCGGGCCGGGCCTCGCGGGCGCCGCCCAGTACGTAGCGTTTCGAGAGGCCGCGCACCTCCAGCGCGACTGTCACGGCTGGCCCACGCGCTCAGATGACATCGGCGAACTCCCGTTCGGAGCGGCGGAACGTCCACACGCCCCACAGCACGCACGCGGCGCTGACGCCCCACGCCAGCCACTGCGCGGGCGCGTACAGCGGGGCCGCCGAATACAGCACCGCCCAGCGGAAAGCGTCGATCACGCCGACCAGCGGGTTGACCGAGTACGCCAGGCGCCACGCCTCCGGCACCACGCTGCTGCTGTAGCCCACCGGCGACAGGTACAGGCTGAACTGCGTGAGCAGCGGCACCAGATGCCGCACATCGCGGTACTTGACGTTCAGGGCGCCCAGCCCGAGGCCCAGCCCGAGCGCGGTTAGCAGGGCCGGCAGCAGCAGCACCGGCAGCAGCAGCAGGCGCCACGAGAACTCGGCGTGCAGCGCAAGCATCAGGCCCAGCAGCACCAGCAGCGAGATCAGGAAGTCCACCACGCTGACCGCCACCGCACTGAGCGGCACCAGCACGCGCGGGAAGTACACCTTCGTGATGATCGAAGCGCTCGCCACCAGTGACCCGCTGGCGTCCGTGAACGCCCCGGAGAAGAACGTCCACGGCAACATCGCGGCGTAGACCAGCACCGCGTACGGGGCGCCGCCCTCGCTGGGCAGCCGCGCCAGCCGGCTGAACACGAACGTGAACACCAGCATGGTGATCAGAGGCCGCAATACGCTCCACGCCACGCCCACGGCCGTCTGCTTGTAGCGCACCAGCAGGTCACGCCCGGCGAGGAACAGCACGAGTTCGCGGGCCCGCCACGCCTCCGCCCAGTACGACCGGGCCGGCTGACGGGCCTCGATCACCAGATCGAAGTCGTCGCTGTCGCCGGGTCGGCGGGCATGACCGGGTACGGGCTCAGCGCGCATCCGGGTCCCTGTTCAGGGTCATGAAGCGCGGCCCGACCACAGGCGGCGGAGTGCGCGGCTGCGCCGCATCAGCCGAGTGGCACGCAGCGGGTCCAGGCCGGCCGCGACGACCAGGGCGGCCGCGGCGGCCAGGTAGCGGCGGTTGAAGACATTCACCTTGGCCATGTTGTAGTACCCCATCTGCCTCAGCGCACCCAGGCGCCTAGCGTGGTCGAGCGGAGTGCGGCGGAGGTCGGTCATGTACTCATCGTGCGACCATTCTGGCAGCCCCTGGGCGCGGCGCTGTGCGTTGACGTACGCGCGTTCGGCGTGCAGCAACATGGGCACGTACGAACTGTGTGACAGGTTCTGGCCGTGCATGCGGTACTCCGTGAGCCGCTGCGGCACGTTCACGACGGCGCCCAGCGCCCGCAGCCGCAGCCACAGGTCAAGGTCCTCGGTCGGGCTGTACTCCGGGCGGTAGCCGCCGGCCCGGGCGAACAGGTCTCGCCGGAACACCACGGAGGAATTGATCATCTTCAGCTCGGGGCTGGCGTCCAGCCGCTCTGCATCCGGCCAGGGCGACGCGGGCGGGTCAATGGGTCCGACTGGCCGGCCCGCCGCGTTGATGAAGTGGCCGCCCGTGCCGACAGCGGCCAGTGGGCCACGCTGCGGTTCGTCCCAGCGGCGCAGGACGGCGGCCTGGACTTCCAACTTGTGCGGGTGCCAGACGTCGTCCCCGTCGCACACGGCGATCCACGGCGCCGACGAATGGGCGATCGCCGTATTGCGGGTGGCCGCGATACCCCGGTTGGTTGTGCGGATCAGGTGGAAGCGTGCGTCGGCCCGTGCGTAGTGCAGCGCCATCTGAGCAGTGCCGTCGGTCGAGCCGTCGTCGACCATGACGACCTCGAAGTCCTGAAAGGACTGGGCCCGGATCGCCCGCAGCGTGTCCTCGAGGTACCGCTCAGCGTTGTACAGCGGCACGATCACTGCAAACAGGGGCCGGCAGGGGTCATGGTCGGTGCCCGTGGACCCGGTGTACTGAAGTGGCGTGCTGTGAGCGCTAGACATGAACACTCCTTGAGTCCGGACCCGGCACCGATTCCCCGAGCCTGTCGAGATGGAGTGTATGCAGGGGGGCGTTAAGAGATGCGTCCGTTTGCGTCCTCCCCCGGCGGGGGCGGTGGGTGGTGGCGTGCGAGTGCTGGCGGCCCGTCAGGGGGAGGCCGGCGCCGTGACCTGCCACGCCCGCACCTGCTGGACGCTGCCGCCTGCCAGCACGTTCCGCGGCCCGAAACTCAGGGCGGTCACTCCGTCTGCCAGGCGACCCACCTCGCCCAGGGCGCCGCCCGTGCGGGCGTTCCACAGCAGGATCCGCCGGTCGTCCGCGCCCGAGGCGAGCAGTGAACTGTCCCGCGAGAAGGTCAGGCTCCGCACCGGCCCCGCGTGGCCGTTCAGCGCGGCCCGCCGGGTGCCGTCCGCCGGGTTCCACAGCAGCACGCTGGCGTCCCAGCCCGCGCTGGCGAGGGTCTTGCCGTCCGGCGCGAAAGCCACCGCGCTCACGAAGTCGCTGTGCCCGTTCAGCACCCGCTCCGGCGTCAGGGTGTCCACGCGCCACAGCCGCACCGTCCGGTCCCGGCTGCCGCTGGCCAGCCGCGCGCCGCTCGGGTCGAAGGCCACCGCGGTCACGACGTCCGTGTGGCCGTTCAGGGTGCCGCGCAGGGTGCCGGCCGTGACATTCCAGAGCTTCACCGTGTCGCCGGAACCGGCCACGGCCCCGCCGCCTCCGGTCGCCACCGTGTGGCTGTCCGGACTGAAGGCCACAGAGGTCAGGAAGAAGGAGCTGGCCGCCTGTTCCCACTGGAGGCGCCGGGACGCCACGTTCCAGACCCGCAGGCGGCCGTCCGTTCCCGCCGTGGCCAGCCAGTGGCCGTCCGGGGACACCGCCAGGGCGCTGACTCCCGCCGCCTGGGGAAGCTGCCCCGCGGACCGCCCGCTGCGCGACCACAGGTCGATGTGTCCGGCGCTGTCTCCGGCGAACAGCACGTCGCCGCGCGGGCTGTAGGCCAGCGCCTGGACGGTGCCCCCCGTCACGGTCATCTGTGTGAGGGCGCGCGCGGGCGTCTGGGCGACGGCCGTCCCAAGCAGAAGGAGGAGCGTAGAGGCAGAGCGGAGGGTGTTCGTATGGGCCATGGCGTCACCTGGGAGGAATGCGGAACCGATGCCGCAGTCTGGCGGCCGAGCATGATGGCGGCCTGACCTGGGGGTGTGACGGGTGATCCGGCCCGCCACCACTCATCAAGAATGCGCCGCCCGATCTCCGCGGGCGGCGCACGTGACGGTCTTAGACCTTACTGCGTCTTTGGCCGGGCCAGTTTGATCAGGCCATTGCCCGTGGACTCGTCGAGCAGCGCGACGTACAGGTTGCCGTTGGTGCGGTTTTCCGTGATGTCCAGCGGCGAGAGCGACGTGCCGTTCCCAGCGAAGGTCAGGCCGGCCACGCCCGTCTGAACGCCCGAATCCGGGATGTTCCCGCTGCTGTCAGGCGTCAGCACGATCACGTCTTTGCCCACGCTGTAGCGCACGACCAGCAGCTTGTCGTTCACGGACTGGTTACCGGTGGTGTATTGCTCGATGGCGCCGTCGGCGGAGGCGTGCAGGCCGAAGTTGTACGCGAAGCCGCGGTAGTTGCTGTCCGGCATAGTGCCGACTGGGTATCCATTGTTCTGGTCGGCAGCGACCACCTCTGCCGGGTCGGCCAGGTTGGTGGGGTTGCCGCCGTTCATCACGAACTCGCAGCGCAGGGGGTTGGGGTGGCCGTAGTAGCCGCCCTTCACCACGCGGAACAGGTAGTCATTCTGCACCGACGCGTTCGTGAGGCCCGGCACGGCAGGGCCGTTGTACGTGGTGCCGTTCGCGCACTTGGCGCCGGCGGTGCTGGCGGGCGTGTTGCCGCCGGCCGCCGACCCGTTTGTGGGCGTGTAGATGTTGCCGTTGGTGTGGAACACCACGTCATAGGCGTTGCGGATGCCGGTCGCGTACAGCGTCAGCGGGGCGTTTGCAGCGTAGGGATTGTAGTAGGGCGTGCCGTCTGGCTTGGTACTGCCCGCATTCGGATTGGTGGCGTCTTTCGTGGTGACGTCCAGAGGCAGGGTGGTGGGCATCTTGTTCAGGTCGAGGCGCAGCAGGGCACCGTTCAGCAGCTGCTCGCTTCGGTTGCCCCATGTCGGGTCCGCCGCGCCCATTGCGGAGTTGCTGCCCTGCGTGAAGTACAGCACGCCCGGTTCCTTCGAATTGAAGGTCACCGAATTGGTCATGTGATCCTTCACCGAGCGGGGCAGGCCGATGACGTAGTCCTTCACGGTGTCCAGGTTGGCTCCGCTGAGCAGCGTGATCTTGCCGCTGAAGTCCGCCGGCGGGTTCGACTTGTTCAGCACGTTGTAAAAAGCGTTGTTGCTGATCCACAACTTCAGGTTGTCAGCCGTCGAGGTGGGATCGAACTTCAGGCCGATGACCGTGCGGTTCCCCTGCGCGTTGACCAGACCCTTGAGGATGTCAGGCGTGCCGAGGGTGCCGTCGGCGTTGATTGCGAAGCGCAGGATCTCGCCAGTCAGGGTCGAGGCGTAGAGCTTGCCGTCAGGTCCCATTTCCACCGAGGTGTACGCGTATGACGTGGGAACCGTGGGCAGGTCGACCTGCGTGAAGGCCAGATTGGTACTGGGCGGGGTGTACACGCCGGTCGTGAAGGTGGTCGTGTAGGGCAGCAGGGCCAGACCGTTGACGTCCTTCACGCCATCTGTGATCGTCAGGCGGTACTTGGTGTTGTCCTTGAGCCGCGCGGTGGGCTTCACCACGATCACGTCACCCCCGCCGGACGTGTTCGGCGAGACGGCCACGCTCGCGCCGGTCGCGTCTTCCTTGAGGAGGACGGTGGTGCTGTTCAGGGTGGTGGAGTCCAGGCCGCTGCCCTTGGGACCGCTGCTGGCAATCACGTTCAGTTCGCCGCTGAACGCGGCCGTCGGATCGACCATAGTCTGGCCTTCCTGCGGTACGGGCGAAGCCACGCTGGGGCGGTCACCCGGTGCGATGATCACGTAGTCGAGTTTGGTGTTGGTCCCGCCGATGGCGTCCACGGTCAGGAGGCCGTCGCTCACCTTGACGCGGCGGGTGACACTCGTGAAATGCTTGGTCGCGGTGGGCGTGAAGGCCGTGATGGTCGGTTGACCTTCGACGTTGATGACGTTCGAGGAGTTCGTGTCCGAGGCGGCGTCGCCCACGGCCACCGTCACCGTGTAGGTGCCGTTGGCGATCTTGTACTCCCACGCGGCCGGCGTGCTGACGCCAACACTAGTGGAGGGGAGTTGCATGTGGACCATCGTGTTGAGCCGCGCGTCTACACCGGCGGCGGCGCGGTCCCTGGTGTTCGCGCTGATGTCCAGGGGCGTGTGCGTGCCCTGCGTGACCCAGCCGTACCCGGCGGCGTCCGAGTACGCGGCCCCGCTGTCGATGGTGTACGGCTTGCCCGCGGAGTTGGTGGGCGCGGTGCTCGACGCAGGCTGGAAGTTGATGTACGTGATGCCGGTCAGGTTGCCGCCACTGTCGTCCTTCTTGGGCGGGGCGCCCAGGTTACAGGCTGACAGCAGGGCGGTCAGGAGGACGGCGGAGGCCAGCAGCGGGCGGGTGGGAACAAGCGCAGGGGATGTCATCAGCGGGGGGAGTCCTTTGTGGTGGGTTGGGTCGTGTGGGCGATCCGGAGGCACAGCGGCTCAGAACCCGGAACGGGCCGTCTGGGCGAGGCTATAGGGACCATCGCTACGCAATCGCTACTTCTTGGGACAGCACCAGCTGTATGAAGGGCGCATTCAGATGAGCTGAGAGCCGGCTGAGGATTGCGTTGGCCAGGCTCCGGAGCGCGCCCGTCAAGTCCTGATGCTCAGCGGACGAAGCGCCGGGCCAGTTCCTCGAGCTGGCGCAGCGTGGCCTGCACCTCGTCGGGCGTGGGGGCCTCGACGTAGAGGCGCACGACCGGCTCGGTGCCTGACGCGCGCACCATCCCGAACCCGCCGTTGAACACGAGTTTCACGCCGTCGAGGGTCACGACCTCCGTGACCGGGTGGTGCAGCAGGGTCTTCGTGTCCATGGTCGCGCGTTTCAGGCCCTCGCGGTCGAGGTCACCCGACAGGTGGAGGTCCACCCGGTCGTAGTGGTGCTGCATGCCCGTGAGCGCCTCGATCTCCGCGAACTGCTCGTCCAGGCCCTTGCCGCTGGCGGCGACCGTTTCGAGCAGCAGCAGGCCGTTGAAGATCCCGTCGCGTTCGGGCAGCCAGCCCTGGACACCGATGCCGCCGGATTCCTCGCCGCCGATCAGCACTGCCTTGGCCGGATCGGCCTGACCCTCCAGCACCGCCTCGGTGATGTACTTGAAGCCCACCGGGGTCTGAATGACATCCAGGCCGTGGTGGTCCGCGAGACGCTGGATGATGCCGCTGGTGGACACCGTGCGGATCACGCGTCCGCGCTTGCCCTGGCGGGCCAGGTGGTGCAGCAGCACCGCGAAGATCTGGTGCGAGTTGAAGTAGCGGCCGCCAGCCAGCACGGCGCCGACCCGGTCAGCGTCGCCGTCCGTGACGACCGCGAAGGCCGGCCCGGAGACCTCCCGCATGGCGTCCATCGTGAACGCCAGGTTGGATTCGATGGGTTCGGGATTCACGCCGCCGAACAGCGGGCTGGGCGTGTTCCGCAGGCCGTGGAACGGCACGTGCAGGTACCGCGCCGCGAACGCCTCCATCCACCCGCTCGCTGCGCCGTGCATGGCGTCGTGGTACAGGGGCACGCCCGCGCGGTCGATGGCGGCCACGTCGATGTGCTCGCTCACCGCCTGCAGGTACGCGTCCTGAATAGACGCCTCGGTCAGCGTGCCGGCTGCCGCCGGGGGGGCCGGCGCGTCGATCCGGCGCTCGACCTCGGCCACCAGGTCCGGCGTGGCGCTGCCTCCGTACGGGCCCTTGAGCTTGTAGCCCTGGTAGATCGGCGGGTTGTGGCTCGCGGTGATCATCACGCCGCCCGCCAGACCGCCGCTTTTCACCGCGTACGACAAAGCAGGGGTGGGCGTGGCACCGCCGAGCAGGGTCACGTCCAGTCCGGCGCCCTGGAGCGTTTCGGCCGCCGCGCGCGCGAAGCGGTCGCCCAGAAAGCGCGTGTCGTGCGCCACGGCCGCCGCCGTCCCGCCGCTGTCCCGCAGGGCCTGCGCGTGTGCCTGCGCCACGCGGCGCGTGTTCGCCACGGTGAACTCGTCGGCGATCACGCCCCGCCAGCCGTCTGTCCCGAACGTCAGCTTCATCACCCGACAGGGTAGCCTGTCAGGGGAGGGGCTTCCCGGGAAACTTCCCATGATCCGGGGGGGATGGGTGCCATCATGGGGGCAGCCCCACCGCCGGGTGGCCCGCACCCGCTGGTTCCGGCACGCATAAGGAGTGACGATGTTCTACCCGGTGATCCTGGCCGGCGGCAGCGGCGAGCGGTTCTGGCCCCTGTCCCGCAAGAGCAAACCCAAGCAGTTCCTCACCCTGGAGTCCGGCGGCCGCTCCCTGATCCAGGTCACCGCCGACCGCCTGAGCCAGCTCAGCGGCGGCATGGACCAGCTGATGGTGGTCACGGCCAACGACCAGCGCAGCAACGTGCTGGAGCACCTGCCGGACCTGCCGCTCGAGAACCTGCTCGTGGAGCCGGTCGCGCGGGACACGGCCGCCGCCATCCTGTACGGCGCGCTGACCATCGCCCGGGACGATCCGGACGCCGTGATGGGCGTCTTCCCGGCCGATCACCGGGTGGACAATCCGGAGGCGTTCTCGGAAGTGATCTCGCGGGCCATCGCGCATGCGCAGGCCCACGACGACCTGATCACCATCGGCATGACCCCCGTGTACCCCGCCACCGGGTACGGTTACATCGAACTCGGCCCCGAGGTGGGGCCGGGCGTGCACCGCGTGGCGCGCTTTACCGAGAAGCCCGACGCCGACACCGCCCGCGCCTTCCTGGCGACCGGCCACTTCCTGTGGAACTCCGGCATGTTCATCTGGCGCGTCCAGAGCATCCTGCACGCCTTCGAGACGCTCGTGCCCGAGCTGTACGGCCCGATGGCCGAGGCCGCGAAGGTGCGCGGCGGCCTGCGCGGCGCGTACCCGCAGCTCCCGAAGATCAGCGTGGACTACGCGATCATGGAGCGCGCGCAGAACGTGGTGGTCATTCCCGCCGCCTTTGGCTGGGACGACCTGGGCGACTGGAACGCGCTGGAGCGCCTGCTCAAGGGCGACGGCAGCAACGTCACGGTCGGGCGGACCGTCAGCCTGGACACCGGCGGGGCGATCATGTACACCACCGGCGGCGACGACCTGATCGCCACCATCGGCCTGGAAGATGTGGTCGTGGTGCGCGCCGGCGACGTCACGCTGGTCGTGCGCAAGGACCGCACCCAGGACATCAAGCAGGTCGTGCAGCAGCTCAAGAAGAGCCCGGAGCTCGAGCGCTTCGCATGATCCGGCGCGGTCCGGCGGGCGCGGCGGTCCGTTCCCGGGTGTGGTCCAGCGGCCGCGCATGACCACGGAGTCTCCACCGGCCCCACGCACCGTGCTCGTGACGGGCGGGGCAGGGTACATCGGCTCCACGGTCTGCTCGGCGCTCGAGGACCGCGGGCACACGCCCATCGTGCTCGACTCGCTGGTGCAGGGGCGCGAGGAGTTCACGCGGGGCCGCGTGTTCTACCGGGGAGACATCGCCGACGCGGCCCTGCTCGACCGGATTCTGGGCGAGCATCCCCGGGTCAGCGCCGTGATCCATCTGGCCGCGCTGATCGTGGTGCCTGAATCGGTGGCGCAGCCGGCCCGCTACTACGCCTCGAATGTCAGCGGCGCCCTGACGCTGTTCGACCGCGTGATCGCGCGCGGCATCCAGCGGCTCATCTTCAGCTCCAGTGCGGCCGTCTACGACGCGACGACCACCTTGACGGTGTCGGAGGACAGCCCCCTGCGCCCGCTGAGTCCCTACGCCCGCACCAAGGCCATGACCGAGCAGATCATGGAGGACCTGTGCCGGGCGGGCGGGGCGCGCGGGCTGGCGCTGCGGTACTTCAATCCCATCGGCGCGGACCCGGCCCTGCGCAGCGGTCCTTACCTGAGCAGCCCGTCGCACGTGCTGGGCCGGATCATGGAGGCCGCCGCCGGGCGCGCTCCCGAGTTCATGATCACCGGCACTGACTACGACACGCGCGACGGCACCGGCCTGCGCGATTACATCCACGTCTGGGACCTCGCCCAGGCACACGTGCGAGCGGTCGAGCGCTTCGACGACGTGTTCCGCGACGCGGCTGCCCTGGGCCTGGACCACACCTTCTTGCCCATCAACGTGGGCACCGGTCAGGGCGTGACGGTACGCGAACTCGTGCAGGCCTTCGAGCGCGCCACCGGCCGCCCCCTGCCCCACGGCGAGGCACCCCGCCGCCCGGGCGACTCGGCGGGCGCGTGCGCCGTGATCGACCGGGCCCGCACCCTGCTCGGCTGGGAACCGCGTTTGTCGACCGAGCAGGCGATCCACGACGCGCTGGCGTGGCTTGGGAACCGTCCGGATGTGCCCGTCGGGAGCTGAGGTCCCACGATTAGCGCGGCAGTAACGGGTTCTTGTGCTTTATGTGAGCAGTCGGCTGCCATCACGCCCGGCCACTCCGGCCCGGACGGCACGGAATCACAGGAGTCACACCATGAAGAAAGCACTGCTGACGGGAATCACTGGACAGGACGGCTCGTACCTGACCGAACTGCTGCTCGCCAAGGGATACGAGGTGCACGGCGTCATCCGCCGCGCGTCCACCTTCAACACGGATCGCATCGACCACCTGTACCGCGACCCCCACGAGAGCGGCGCGAAGATGCTGTTGCACTACGGCGACCTGGCCGACGCCAGCGGCCTGCGGGTGCTGCTCGAGCGCGTGCAGCCCGATGAGGTGTACAACCTGGGCGCGCAGAGCCACGTGAAGGTCAGCTACGACCAGGCCGAGTACACCGCCGACGTGACCGGCCTGGGCACCCTGAGACTGTTGGAAGCGATCCGCGACTACCAGGACCGCACGGGCCAGCAGGTGCGCTTCTACCAGGCGAGCTCCAGCGAGATGTTCGGGGCCGCCAAGCCCCCGCAGGGCCTGCACACGCCCTTCCACCCGCGCAGCCCCTACGCTGTGGCCAAGGTGTACTCGTACTGGCAGACCGTGAACCACCGCGAGGCGTACGACATGTACTCGTGCAACGGCATCCTGTTCAACCACGAGTCCCCCCGACGCGGCGAGACCTTCGTGACGCGCAAGATCACCCGCGCGGTCGGCCGGATCAAGATGGGCCTGCAGCCCAAGCTGTACCTGGGCAACCTGGACGCCAAGCGCGACTGGGGCCACGCCCGCGACTACGTGGAAGCGATGTGGATGATGCTCCAGCAGGACGCTCCCCGCGACTACTGCATCGCCACCGGCGAGGCGTACTCGGTGCGTGAGTTCGCGCAGCGCGCCTTCGATCTGGTCGGACTGGACGCCGAGGAGTACATCGAGATCGATCCGCGCTACTTCCGCCCGGCGGAGGTGGACTACCTGCTCGGTGACGCCACGGAAACGCGCGAGGTGCTGGGCTGGACGCCGAAGACGTCCTTCGACCAGCTCGTGCAGGAAATGGTCGAGCACGACCTGGAACTCGCCCAGCAGGAAAAGACCCTGATCGACGCCGGGCACCAGATCGCCCTCAAGGGCGTGGGGAACACCTGATGCCGGCCATGCAGCCGGAGTCGCGCATCTACGTGGCCGGGCACCGCGGTCTGGTCGGGGGCGCGATCCTGCGCCGCCTGCACGCGGAGGGGTACACGAACGTGATCACCCGCGGCAGCCGCGACCTCGACCTGCGCGACCAGGCGGCCGTGCGCGCGTTCTTCGCCGCCGAGCAGCCCGAGTTCGTGTTCCTGGCCGCCGCGAAGGTGGGCGGTATCCTGGCGAATTCCACGTACCCCGCGCAGTTCCTGTACGACAACATGATGATCGCGGCGAACGTGATCAACGCCGCGCACGAGCACGGCGTCACGAAGCTGCTGAACCTGGGGTCGAGCTGCATCTACCCGCGCCTGGCGCCGCAGCCCCTCAAGGAGGACTACCTCCTGACCGGCCCGCTGGAGGACACCAACCGCGCGTACGCCGTGGCGAAGATCGCCGCAATCGAGCTGTGCGATTCCTACCGCACGCAGTACGGCTCGGACTTCATCTCGGGCATGCCCACCAACCTGTACGGCCCCGGCGACAACTTCGACCTGAAGGGCTCGCACGTGTTGCCGGCGCTGCTGCGCAAGATGGTCGATGCCAAGGAGGCCGGCGCGAAGACCGTGGAGGTCTGGGGGTCCGGCACGCCGCTGCGCGAGTTCCTGTACGTGGACGACCTGGCCGACGCGTGCGTGTTCCTGATGGAGCAGGTGTCCGAGCCTGGCCCGATCAACATCGGCACGGGCACGGACCTGACCATCCGCGACCTCGCGCACGAGATCGCGGACGTGGTGGGCTTCACGGGCGACCTCGCCTTTGATGCCAGCAAGCCCGACGGCACGCCCCGCAAGCTGATGGACGTGTCGCGCCTGGCCGGCCTCGGCTGGACAGCCCGCACCACCCTGCGCGATGGCCTGGAGAAGACCTACGCGTGGTACCTGGCCAACCGCGAGCAGGCCCTCGCCGCGCGCTGACGGTCACCTCAGCGCTGCGTGGCCCGGCGTGTGCCGGGCCTCTTCCGTTCCGTGAGTCCATCCCGAACCCGCGACCCCCATACATAAAGGCCGGCGTGGTCAGCCGAGGGTGTACATGAGCTTTTCCATGGTTTACAATGCCGTGGTTGTTTTCCTTCACGACGCGACTCAAGCGGCGCCAGGTGACCACCGGGCGCCGCTCCGTCTATGGAAGACCAAGGAGTTGAAGATGGCTGTTGGGAAAGTGAAATGGTTCAACGCGGAAAAAGGATTCGGCTTCATCGAGACGCCCGGGAGCCCGGACGTGTTCGCGCACTTCAGCGCGATTCAGGCCACCGGCTTCAAGAAGCTCAACGAAGGTGACGAAGTCGAGTTCGACGTCGAGCCGGGCGAGCGCGGCAAGGGCCCGCAGGCCAAGAACATCGTGGTGACCAAGGCCGCTCCCGTCAGCGAGAGCAGCCGTCCCCCCCGCCGCGACGACCGCTGGTAAGCGACATCAAGTGAAGGGAGAGCCCGGTGCGGCTCTCCCTTTTTTTTATGGTCGCGCCGTAGGCGCCCCGCTACGGAGTGCCCGCAGCGCTGTCCGGCGAGGTGGCGGGTGCCAGCGCGGCGAGCTGACGGGCGGTGCCCGCAGCGCCCATACTCCGCGCGGCGTCCAGGGCCGTCGCGCCGCCGGCGTCCCGCGCATGGGGATCGGCGCCGTGCGCGAGCAGGAGGTCCATGAGGTCGGTGCGGTCGAACATGGCCGCGATCATCAGGGCCGTGCGGCCGTTGCCGCCGCGGCCCTCGACGTCCGCGCCGTGCGCCAGCAGCAGCTCCAGCATGTCGCGGTTGCCCTTGAAGGCCGTCCCCTGAAGCGGCGTCTGGCCCTGGTCATTGCCGACCTCGGGATCGGCTCCACGCTCAAGCAGCAGCCGGGTGGTGTCGAGAAAGCCGTGGTAGCTGGCGAGCATCACCAGCGAGTCGCCCTTCTCGTTGCGGAGCGTGGGCGGCACCCCCAGGTCGAGCAGGGCGCGCAGCGCGTCGGTGTCGCCGCTGCGGACGTGCATGAAGGCGTCCTGAAGCAGGGCGAGGATGGCGTCGTCGGTGGTCACAGTGTCCACGAGCATAGCGGGCTCATGGCGTGCCCGGGAGGGTGCCGCGGGCCAGCGACACGGCGCGTTCGAAGGCCAGGGGATTGCTGAAGCCCGCGTCCGCCGCCTGGAGGGGATAGTCGCGCAGCGCGGAGCGGCGCAGGCCGCTGGGGGGCAGGAACGCGATCCCGGCCCGCTGGCACGTCTGGAAGATCCGCAGCCGCAACGCGTCCTGCGAGTCGTAGGGGAAGATCCGGCGGCCGGAGAAGGTCTCGAGCTGCATGGGCCCGCCCTGCTGGGCGAGCAGCGCGTCCAGCGCCCGCAGGGTCATGTCGTCCAGGCGGGTGGCGGTGCGGTGGCGCAGCAGGACCCCGCTGTCCGGCTGGTACGCGCTCCAGCGCACGGCCAGGATCTCCGTGACCTGCACCGCGTGGTGCGTCAGGAGCAGCAGCGCCGCCGTGAGCGCGTCGTCCTTCTGCGCGCGGGCTTCGGCGATCAGCGCGTCGATGTCCGCGCGGGTGGGCAAAGGCGTCTTGCCGGTCTCGCCGCTGGGGGCCGCGTAGTCGAGCAGCGGATCGGTGTGCAGCAGGCCCTGGGCGCGCAGGTCGCGGTACAGGGTACGCAGCGCGCTCAGGCGCGACACGACCGAGTTCGGTTTGGCGGGCGTGCCGTTCTCGTTGGTGGTGAGCGTGCGCCGCAGCCACGGGTGGAAGTCGTCCGGCGGCATGAGCAGGTTCACGTGCTCGCCCTCGGCCGCGCGGAACACGCGCACCAGATTGGCGCGGCGCTGTTTGGTGGCCCGCGCGCCGCCGTGCGCGGCGAGGGTGTTGAGCAGGGTGTCCAGGTCGTAGGTCCTGAGGGCCTGCGTGAGGGTCAGGGCGACGGGGTCGGGAGTGGCAGTCATGACATCCTCCGTACCCACAGCCTACATGACTGGATATGAGCGCAGTGGGGAAGGGCGGTGAGCACCTGACCTCCCCCTGCCCCGTCACCCACCGAACGTCAGCTCGAGCTCCGCGCCGTCCACGTCACGGATCTCAGCTTCCCCGGCCAACCGGACGCGGTAGGGCCGGGCGCGGCCGTTGCGGGTCAGGTGCAGGGTGTGCCCACGACGCCGCACCTCGACGGTGAAGTCCTCCGAGCCGTCCGGGCGGAAGACCGTCGCGGTGGCCGTTCCGCCGTCCGCGAGCGCATACAGGGTCAGGAGGGGGGAGTCGCCGTGGTCGTCGTCCGGCCGGGCCATGCCGTCGCGCGTGGCGAGCAGGGTGCCGGGCCGCACGTACAGCGGCAGGGCCATCACGTCGTGCGTCTCGGTGCGCCACTGCGGCCCCTCGACCACGTCCCCCGTGAGGAGCGACGTCCACGTCCCGGCCGGGATATACACCTGCACCCGGCCGTCCTCACGGAACACCGGGGCAACCAGCAGCGCGTCGCCCAGCACGTACTGGCGGTCGAGCGTGGCGCAGGCTGGATCGTCCGGGAATTCCAGCACCATCGCGCGCATCATCGGCAGGCCGCGCCGGTGCGCGGTCACCGCCTGCGCCCACAGGTACGGCATCAGCGAGAGCTTCAGGCGCGTGAAGTGGCGCAGCACGTCCACGCTCTCGTCGTCGATCAGCCACGGCACGCGGTAGGTGGTGCTGGCGTGCAGGCGGCTGTGCGACGACAGCAGGCCGAAGGCCACCCAGCGCTTGTACAGCGCCGGCGGCGGGTTGCCCTCGAAGCCCCCGATGTCATGGCTCCAGAAGCCGAAGCCGCTCAGGCCCAGCGACAGCCCGCCGCGCAGGCTCTCGGCCATGCTCTCGAAGGTCGAGTCGCAGTCGCCGCCCCAGTGCACCGGGAACTGCTGCCCGCCCGCCGTGGCGCTGCGGGCGAACAGGGTCGCCTCGCCGGGCCGCTCGGCGTCCAGCGCGCGGAACACGGTCTGGTTGTAGAGCTGCGGGTAATAGTTGTGCATCCGCGCGGGGTCGCTGCCATCGTGCCACACCACGCCCGTCTCGGGAATGCGCTCGCCGAAATCGGTCTTGATCGCGTCCACGCCCTGCCGGGCCAGGCGCCGGATGTGCGCCGCGAACCACTCGCGCGCCGCCGGGTTCGTGAAGTCCACGATGCCCATGCCCGGCTGCCACAGGTCGCCCTGCCACACGCCGCCCCCCTCGCGGCGCAGCAGGTAGCCCTCCCGCGTCGCCTCCGCGAACAGGGGCGACTTCTGCGCGATGTACGGGTTGATCCACACGCTCACCTTCAGGCCACGGGCACGCAGCCGCGCGAGCATGCCCTCGGGGTCCGGGAACACGGCCGGATCCCACTGGAAGTCGCACCACTGGAAGGCCTTCATCCAGAAGCAGTCGAAATGGAACACCGACAGCGGCAGCTCGCGCTCCTGCATGCCGTTCAGGAAGGACGTGACCGTCGCCTCGTCGTAATCGGTGGTAAAGGACGTGCTCAGCCACAGGCCGAAACTCCACGCGGGCGGCAGCGCCGGGCGGCCGGTCAGGCGGGTGTAGCGCTCCAGCACCTCGGCCGGCGTGGGGCCGGCGATCACGAGGTACTCCAGCGCCTCGCCCGGCACGCTGAACTGCACGCGCGACACCCGCTCGCTGGCGACCTCGAAGGACACCGCGCCGGGGTCGTTCACGAACACGCCGTAGCCCTTGCTGGTCACGTAGAACGGCACGTTCTTGTACGCCTGGTCGCTGCCGGTGCCGCCATCGCGGTTCCAGATGTCCACGCTCTGCCCGTTCTTCACGAAGGCCGTGAAGCGTTCGCCCAGGCCGTACACCAGTTCCCCGACGTCCAGCGTGAGGCCCTCGTGCACGAAGGTGCGGCCGTCGTCGCGGCGGACGTAGCCCAGGCCGCGCCCCGCCGAGCGCGTCAGGGGCTCGCCCTCGTGGAAAAAGCGCAGGCTCCACGGAAAGCGCGTGACCTCGGCCCGCAGCGGCCCGCTCGTGAGCGACGCGAGCGAGTCGTCGATGTGGATGTCGACCGGCGCGTCCTGGCCGCAGATGTGGAAGGCCGGGCCGGCGTCCGGCGTGCCCTCGAAGTGCGTGACCCGCACCCGGATCACGCCGGGCAGCGGCGAGGACAGCCGCACCGTGAGCATCGGCCCCTCCAGCGTGTCGCCGCGATGCCGGATCGGCCGGGTGGGCGCGGACAGCTCCAGCGTGTGCCCGTCCTGCCGGGCGTCGTAGGCCTCGGCGGGGTACGCGGGCGTCACGCCGGGCAGGGTGAGCCAGTTGCCGTCGGTGAACTTCATGCGCCCGCTCCCTCATGGATGACCCGCACGCCACGCGGGGGCAGCGTCACGGTCTCGCCCAGGACGTCGCCACTGAGCAGGTCGGTGCCCGCGAGGCCCGGCACGCTCACCCGCCGCTCCTCGGCCGTGTGGTTCAGCAGGAACAGGAAGCGCCCGCCGGTCCCCTCGCGCCGCGTGACCTCCACGCCATCGGGCAGCTCCGGCACCAGGGGGAGAACGCCCGCCGCGTCGCACAGGGCGCGGGTCACGGCGCGCAGGCCCGCCGCGTCGGGGCTGGTGCCCAGCTTCCACGCCTGCCCCTTCCCGACCCGGCGGCGTGTGAGCACCGGTGACCCCGCGTAGAAGTCCTGGCCGTAGGTGGCGAGCACCTCGGCGTCATCCACGCGCAGCTGCTCGAACAGCAGCGAGCACGCGAAGGTGCCTTCCAGGCCGCCCTGCATCACCACCTCGTTGTCCTGGCCGGGCGGCAGGGCGTCGACCTCCTCGACCCACACGCCCAGCAGGTCGCGCAGCGGGCCGGGCGGGCCGCCGGGGAACACCCGGTCGGAGTCGTCGGCCACGCCGCTCAGCAACCCCGCCAGGAACGTGCCGCCGCCCTCCACGAAGGCGGTGATCGTCTCGGCGGCGCCGGCCGGCAGCAGGTACAGCAGCGTGGAGGCGACCACGCCGTATCCGCTCAGGTCGCTGTCCGATCCGACCAGATCGACGGCGTAGCCCTGCGCGTGGAAGGCAGCGTACAGCGCCGTGACCTCGCGCAGGTAGTCCAGCGCGTTCGACGGACCCATCGAGTTCTCCACCGCCCACCACGCCGGCCAGTCGAACCACACGGCGACCCTGGCCGGCACCCGGGCGCCCAGGGTCACGTCTCCCAGCGCGCGCAGTTCCGCGCCGAGCGCCGCGACCTCGCGGAACACGCGGGTGTCGGTGCGGCCGTGGTGTTCCATCACCGCGCCGTGGAACTTCTCGCACGCGCCCACCGAGCGCCGCATCTGGAAGAACATCACCGCGTCGGCGCCGTGCGCGACCGCCTGCCACGACTGGAGCCGCATCACGCCGGGCCGCTTGAGCGAGTTCACGGGCTGCCAGTTCGTCTGGCTGGGCGTCTGTTCCATCAGCATGAAGGGCTGCCCGGCCTTCAGGGAGCGCATCAGGTCGTGCTTGAGGGACACGGCGGCGGGCGGATCGTGCGGCGCGGGGTACGAGTCCCACGCGATCACGTCCAGGTGAGGTGCCCACGCGCGGTAGTCCAGCGGGCGGTACGGCCCCATCAGGTTCGTGGTGATCACGGCGTCCGGGATCTCGGCGCGGATGGCGTCGGCCTCCAGGCGGTACGCGCCCAGCAGCGCGTCCGACATGAAGCGCTGGTAGTCCAGCGTCAGGCCCTGCACGGCGGTGGAGCGCTCGGTCCACTGCACGGTCAGGACGTTCGGCACCACGATCTCGTCCCACTCCGTGATGGTCTGGCTCCAGAACGCGGCGTTCCACGCGTGATTCAGCGCGTCCAGGGTGCCGTACTTCGCGCGCAGCCACGTGCGGAACGCCGCCTCGCAACGCGGGCAGTAGCACGCCCCGCCGAACTCGTTCGACACGTGCCACAGCGCCACCACGTCCCGCCCCGCGTAGCGCCGTGCCAGCTGACCGGCCAGGGCGGGCGCGAAGCGCCGGTACGTGGGGCTGTTCGGGCACGCGTTGTGCCGGTCTCCGAATTTATGCGCGCGGCCCTGGAAGTCGGTGCGCAGCACGTCGGGAAAGCGCGTCGCCATCCACGCGGGAATCGCGGCGGTGCTGGTGCCCAGGCACGCGCGCAGTCCGCGCGACTCCAGCAGCGCCAGGATCTCGTCCAGCCGCGCGAAGTCATAGGTGTCCTTGTCCGGTTGCAGGGCCGTCCACGCGAAGATGTTGACGCTCAGCAGGTCGATGCCGGCGTGCCCGAACAGCGCCACGTCCTCGTCCCACACGGGCCGCTCCCACTGCTCGGGGTTCCAGTCGCCGCCATACGGCATCTTCGTGAAGGGCAGGGATCGGATCGTCATGGAGTCTCCAGGGACAGGGCGCCGGGTGGGGCGGACGGGGGCGTGAGGGACGGGCCGAGGGTAACGGGAGCGGCGGAATCGACCGTCACCCGAATGTGTCGGTCGGGGGTGTGCACGTCGACGGGCCGGGCCGGATCGCCCGCGACGCGCCGCAGGGTCACTTCGGTCAGGAGTCCGTCCTGCCACGTCAGATCGACGCTCAGGCCGCCGCGGGCGCGCAGGCCGGTCACGGTGCCGCGCGACCACTGAGGCGGCAAGGCGGGCAGCAGCCGCATCTCGCCCCCCTGACTCTGGAGAAGCAGTTCGGCAATCCCGGCCGTCCCGCCGAAGTTGCCGTCGATCTGGAACGGGGGGTGATTGTCGAACAGGTTCGGCAGGGTGGACTTCGACAGCAGCTGGCGCAGCATGGCCGCGGCCGCCGCGCCGTCGTGCAGGCGGGCGTGCAGGTTCAGCAGCCACGCGGCGCTCCAGCCGGTGTGCCCGCCGCCCGATGCCAGCCGCAGCTCCAGCGAGCGGCGGGCGGCGGCACGCAGGTCCGGGCGGTCTGCCCACAGGTGCGCCGGGTACAGGCCGTACAGGTGCGACACGTGGCGGTGCCCCGGCTCGGATTCGGGGAAGGGGCGGCTCCACTCCAGCAGCTCGCCGCGCTCACCCACCTCAAGCGGGCGGAGGCGCGGCAGGGCCAGCGCGATCTCCTGGCGCAGCTCGGCTGCGGTGTCCAGCGTCTCGGCCGCCTGCACGGCGATCTGGAGCAGGTCCCGGATGAGACTGAGGTCCATGGTGCTGCTCTCGCTCACGGCGCAGGGGCGTCCCTCCGCGTCCAAGAAGCGGTTCTCCGGACTGGTGGACGGACTGGTGCCCAGCGTGCCGCCCGGCTCCTCGACCAGCCAGTCGAGCAGGAAGCGGGCCACGCCCTCCAGCACGGGCCAGTCGCGGGCCAGCACGTCCAGGTCCGGGCGGAACAGCTGCCGTTCCCACAGCTGCCGAGAGAGCCACGCTCCGCCGAGCGGCCACATCGCCCAGCTGGCGTCGCCGCCGGTCGGGGTGCTCATGCGCCACAGGTCCGTGTTGTGGTGCGCGGCCCATCCGCCCGCGCCGTAGTTCACGCGCGCGGTGCGCTGTCCGGACGCGGCCAGCTCGTGCAGCATCGTCTCCAGCGGTTCACTCAGCTCGCCCAGGGCGCAGGGCTCGGCGGGCCAGTAGTTCATCTGGGTGTTGATGTTGATGGTGTAGTCCGACTGCCACGGGGGCTGCACGTGCGGATTCCACAGGCCCTGCAACGTGGCGGGCTGCCCGCCGGGCCGCGAGCACGCGATCAGCAGATACCGGCCGTAATCGAAGTACAGCCGCTCCAGGTCGGGATCGGCCTGGCCGCCCGCGTACTGCCGCAGCCGCTCGTCGGTGGGGATGTCGGCCCGCCCATGCCCGCCCAGATCGAGCGTGACCCGCCCGAACAGGGCGGCGTGATCCTGTCGGTGGCGCTCCGCGAGGGCGTCAGTCCCAAGCGCGGCCGCGGCGTCCAGCACGCGGATGCACCGCGCCCGTGGCTCCGGATCGCTGGGCTGGGGCGCGACATTCCAGCCCGCGAAGCTGCTCGCCGCCGTGAACAGCAGCGTGAACTCGCTGGCACCCTCGATCCGGAGCTGGGCCGGCAGCCCGGCGTCGGGGGAGTGCACCGTCACTCGGCCGTCCGTCGCAGCCACGCGCACCAGCCCGTGGCCCTCCAGCCCCAGGCCCGGCTCGTACAGCACGGGTTCCGGGTGCGGGGGAAGCCACGGGAAGGCGTCCATCACCCGCGTGGGCAGGTGCACGTGCAGGTGGAGGTCGCCGGTCTGCCCGTCAACCCGGCTGGGATGGGGTGATTCCAGCGTGACCACGTGACGGGCCGCTGCGTCCAACCCGCTCCAGCGGCTCACCAGCACGTGGTCGGGAGCGCTGATGAAGGTGTCGCGCCGCTCTGGACCGAGCTGCACGGTATGGACGGCGCCGCTCAGGTCGAGCGTGCGGCGGTACTCGCCCGGCGCCTCCTGGCCGCCCACACGGTGCACGCGCAGGGTGCCGAGCGGCTGGTAGGCCTCACCGAGGCGCCCTTCCAGGTGGGCCTCGATGAGCTGCTGGGCGTCGTGCCAGCGCTCCTCCCTCAGGAGCGCCCGAACGGCCGGAAGGTAGCGGCGGGCCCCGTAGTTCACGTCGTCGCGGGGCAGGCCCGACCACAGCGTGCCCTCGTTCAGGTCGAAGCGCTCTCCGTATGGGTCGCCGTCCACGGCGCCGTGCAGCATGGCGCCCAGCCGGCCGTTGCCGAGGGGCAGCGCTTCGTTCCAGTCGTCAGCCGGGCGGATGTACCACAGGGTGGAGGAAGTGGTCATGGGCGGAAGTCCTTCGGAGAGTGGCCAAGGGGGCGGGCAGGGGCCGTGCCGAGTAGAAGTATGGCCCGCGCGGGCGGGGGGTGAGATGACCAGGGGCGTGCCGGCGCGTCCTGAGAACGCCCGCCACATCCCGGTGGCGGGCGCGGCAGCCCCAGAGACCTACTTGATGACGTTCCAGAGCTTCAGGCGATCCTGCACCAGCGCCGTCTCCATGTCGGCGTACTTGCCGACCTTGGCGGTCAGCTCGGCCAGGAAGGCGTCGTACGCCTTGTCGAAGTCGGCGGGCTTGCCCAGGATCATGCGCGGGATGGCCTTGCGGGCGATGTCCTGCTCCTTGTTGAAGAACTCGTTGAGGGGATTGTCCTGCGCCACCTGGATCGACCACGCCGCGCCCCACGGTTTGGGCTGGAAGGTGCTCGCCCTGGGCAGCAGGTCGTTCCAGAGTTTGACCTTGTACGCGCTCAGCGCGGCCTTCTCGGCGGGCGTGTACGCGTCGATGATCTGCTCGGGGTACACGGGCGTGTAATAGTTGCCGCCCGCATCCTTCACGCCGTCGCCGTAGCGGATGGAGATGTTGTAGTTCCCGATACCGGTGCTGCGCTGGAACGTGGCGGGGTCGCTGTTCTTCTGCTTCAGGACGGCGTCCGGGATCACACGTTTGCCGCCCTGCACCGCGTAGTGCTTGCCGGCGACGCCCCAGTTCTTCAGCACCTGCCCCTCCGGACTGGCGAGGTAGTCGAGGAACTTGATGGCGGCGATGGGATCCTTGCACGACTTCGTGATCCCGATGCCCCAGCCGCCGATGAACCCGGTGGGCTGGTTGTACGCCACCTTGATGCCGGGTTTGGTGGTCACGCCGAAGCGGCCGTACATCTGGTCGTGCTTGCCGGCGGCCTTGAGCGAGTTCACAGCGTCCCCGATCTCCCACCCGGCGTCGATGACGCCCACCACGCGCCCCGAGGCGATCTTGGCGAGGTACTGGTCGTACTTCTGCGTGAAGCTCTCGGGGTCGAGCAGGCCCACGGCGTTCATGTGGTTCAGCCAGCGGAAGTACTCGCGCTCCTCGGGCCGGAAGAAGTGCAGCGTGGCCTTGTAGGTCTTGGGGTCGATGTACCACTCGCCGTCGTCGCTGCCGCCCGTCGCCCAGAACGCCGGGTTGGTCACGCTGATCAGGAAACGCCAGTCGTCCGCGAGCAGGCTCAGGCCGATGGTGGGGCGGCCGTCGGCGGTCTTGGGGTGCGCCTTGACGTACATGGCGATGACCTTCTCGTAGTCCGCCAGGGTCCTGACCTGCGGGTACTTCTGTTCCTTCAGCGCGCCGAGTTGCAGCTTGAACCACGCGTCGGTATCGAAGGACGTCTGGTTGATCGCGTCGTTGGTAGGGATGAAGTAGATGCCGCGGTCCTTGCTGGAAAAGCGCATGCGGTCGAACTGGTTGCCGATCACGCGCTTGATGTTGGGCGCGTATTTGTTGATCAGGTCCGTCAGGTCGAGCATCGCGCCGGCGTCCACCAGCACGCCCCCCGCTCCCTTGGGCGAGATCAGGTCCGGGTACTGCCCGGACGCCGCGATCAGGTTGATCTTCTCGTCGGGGCTGCCGACCGCGAACTCGGCCTTGACGGTCACGCCGGTCTTGGCGGTGATCACCTTGCCGACGTCGTCCTGCATGCCGTTCCAGTTGGCGTTCGGGTCCGCGAAGAAGGCCGTGAAGGTCACGGGCTTGGGCGCGCTGCCCTGGGCGAGCACGGCGCCGGAGGTCAGGACCGCGGTGAGCACGGCGAGGGCGGCAGCGGGGCGAAGGGTGCGGGAACGGTTCATGGGGCCTCCTTGGGGGCAGCGGGGCGGATCGGGAACAGGGAAGGGGACTCAGCCCTTGACAGCGCCGAGGGTCATGCCGCGCACGAAGTAGCGCTGCAAGAAGGGGTAGACGATCAGGATCGGGGTGATCGTGATGATGGTGATCGCCATCTTGATGCTGTCCGGGGTGATCTGCTGGGTCTTGAGCTGGTCGCTGTGCATGGCGTCCGCGCCGGCCTGGGTGGACTGCAGGATCTTCATCAGCTCGAACTGCAGGGTGCTGAGCTGCGGGTTGCTGCCGTTGTACAGGTACGTGTCGAACCACGAGTTCCACTGCCCCACCGCGATGAACAGCGCCACCGTGGCGAGTACCGGCGCGCACAGCGGCAGGATGATCCGGACGAAGATCACCAGGTCGTTCGCGCCGTCGATGCGGGCACTCTCCTGAAGCTCGATGGGCAGCTCGTCCATGTACGAGCGGATCATGAAGATGTTGAAGGCGTTCACCAGGGTGGGCAGGATGTACACCCAGAACGAGTTCATCAGGTGCAGGTCGCGGATCAGCAGGAAGCCGGGGATCAGGCCGCCGCTGACGTACAGCGTGATCGCCAGGAAGCGCGACAGCAGCGAGCGGCCCAGGAAGTCGCGGCGGCTCAGGACGTACGCGACCATCGCGCACGCGCCCAGGCTCAGCACCGTGCCGATCACCGTGCGCGCCACCGAGATGAAGAAGGCCTGCGGGATGTTGCCGTACGCGAAGATCGCCTGGAAGTTCGCCAGCGTGGGGTGACGGGGAAACACGGTGATGCCGCCGCGCACGGTGTCCTGCGACTCGTTCATCGCGATCGCCAGCACGTTCAGGAAGGGGTACAGCGTCACGACCAGCACCGTGAGCATCAGCGCGGCGTTGACGACGTCGAAGGTGGAGACGCGTGGGCGCGGGCCGGAGGGAAGGTGCGTCATGTCCAGGCCTCCTAGATGATGCTGTCGCCGGTGCGGCGGCGGAAGAAGGCGTTCGCGCCGAACAGCAGCGCCAGACCGACCAGCGAGTTCACGACGCCGATGGCCGTGCCGAAGCTGAACTTGTTCATGCCGATGCCGTTTTGCAGCGCGTACAGATCGAGCACCAGGGCGCTGTCCTTGACCACCGGGTTACTCAGCAGCAACTGTTTCTCGAAACCGATGGCCGTCAGGTGCCCGATGCTCAGCACGAACAGGATGATCACCACGCGGCTGATGCCCGGTAGGGTGATGTGCCGCATCAGCTGCCAGCGCCCGGCGCCGTCCACGCGCGCGGCCTCGTACAGCGCGGGCTCGATGGCGGTCATGGCGGCGAGGTAGATGATGGTGTTCCAGCCGATCTCTTTCCACAGGTCCGAGAGCACGACCACGCCCCAGAAGTAGGTGCTGTGCGCCATGAACTGCACCGGCTGGCCGCCGAAGTGCGCGATCAATTGGTTGATGGGGCCGCCGTCGGTGCTGAGCATCTTGTAGACCAGCCCCGCGACGACCACCCACGACACGAAGTGCGGCAGGTACGACACGGTCTGGACCGTGCGCTTGAACAGGCCGTCTCGCAGCTCGTTCAGCAGCAGCGCGAAGATGATCGGCATGGTGAAGCCGAGGATCAGGCCCAGCACGCTCATGCCCAGCGTGTTCCTGAGCGCTAGGTAGAAGGTCTCGTCCTGGAACAGGTCCGTGAAGTTCTTCAGCCCCACCCACTGCTGCTCCCAGAACGGGCGGCCGGGCCGGTAGCGCTGGAACGCGGTCAGCCAGCCCCAGATGGGCACGTAGTTGAACACGAACACCAGCGCCACGAAGGGCAGCGACATCGCGTACAGGTAGCGCTGCTCGTACGCGCGGCGCAGCAGCCGTGAGCGGCGGCGCGGTTCGGCGCGGGAGCGGGTGGCCGGGCTGAGTCCTGACGTGTGCATGGGGCCTCCGGGTGCGGAAGCGGCGGGCCGGGAAACGCAGACGTACACGACGTCCACGGACTCGGCGGGCCGGGGCTTGACAGCGGGTTGATGTGGCGTCACCGTACTATCGAAACGATTCGATTGTCAACTGCCGCCGTCCGTTCGACACCCGCCCCTGCCTCGACACCCGCCCGCCGCGCCCGCTATGGTGAACCCACTGAGACCCATGCCCACGATCAAGGATGTCGCTGCCCACGCCGGAGTGTCCCCGAGCACCGTCCACTACGCCCTGAACGGCAAACGTTCCATCTCGCCGGAGGTTCGCCAGCGCGTGCTGGACGCCGTGCAGGCCCTGGACTACTCCGCCAGCGCGGTCGCGCAGCGCATGCGCGAACACCGCTCGTACTCGCTGGGGCTGGTCGCGCCGGAACTGCCGGCCAGCGACGCCGCGATGATGGAGATCCTGACCGCGACCGCCGCCACCACCAGCGCCGCCGACCACACCCTGGGCATCTTCCTGAACCAGACGCCGGGGCAGGTGCTGGGCCTGCTGCGCGGGCAGTACGTGGACGGCGTCCTGCTGATCGAGACCACCCACCACGACCCGCGCATCGAGGCGATGCGCGCCACCCCGCACCCCTTCGTGCTGATCGGCCGGACTGGTGACATGAGTGGCCTGACCAGCGTGGATTTCGACTTCGAGGAGGCCTTCTACCTCGCGTTCGATCACCTCGCGCGGCTGGGGCACCGCGACATTGGGTTCATCGTGCCGTACGGCGCGCTGGACGACCAGGGGGAGCGCAAGGAGAACTGGTACGCCACACTGCGCGGCTTCCAGCGTGCCCAGCGCGAGCACGGCCTGCGGGTGGAACTCGAACCGGCGGTGCTGAACATCGAGGACGGCCACCGCGCCGCGCTGCGCCTGACCGGCCGCGCGCCGCAGATCACCGCCATCGTCGCGTCCGGGCATACACAGGTGGGCGTGCTGCGCGCCCTGTATTCGCAGGGTCGCCGTGTGCCCGACGACTGCTCGGTGATCGGCCTGACCACGGCCCAGATCGCCGAGTGGACGATTCCGCGCCTCACCAGCGTGGACCTGCCGCTGCGCGAGATGAGCGTCACGGCCACCGAACTGCTGCTGCGCAAGGTGAGCGGCGAGAGCGTCACGGAGCAGGTGCTGCTGCCCGCGCGGCTGGTAGAGCGCGAGAGCACCGCCCCGCCCCGCAAGGAGCACCCATGAACATCGACCTGACGGGCCGCCTGGCCCTCGTGACCGGCGGCAGCGGCCAGCTCGGGCGCGTGATGTGCCGCACCCTGGCCGCCTGCGGCGCGGACGTCGCCGTCCACTACCACCGCAACGCCGCGCAGGCCGCCGCCCTGGTGGCCGAACTGCGCGCCCTGGGCGTGCGCGCCCACGCCGTGCAGGCCGACGTGACCGACGAGGCCAGCGTGCTCGCCATGCAACGCGACGTGCACGCGGCGCTGGGCGACCCCGATATCATCGTGAACAACGCCGTGATCCAGTACACGTGGACGACCGTGCTCGAGCAGCCCCTCGCGGACTTCGACAGCCAGTACCGCTCCACCGTCCTGCACGGTGTCCTGATGGCCCGCGCCTTCGTGCCGGCCATGATCACGCGCGGCGGCGGGCGCGTGATCACTATCAACACCGAGTGCGCCATGCAGACCGCGCCCACGCAGGGCGCGTACGCCGCCGGCAAACGTGGTCTGGACGGCATCATGCGCGTCCTGGCACGCGAGATCGGCCCGCACAGCATCACCGTGAACCAGGTCGCGCCCGGCTGGATGATCAGCGAGGACCACCCGGCCGACGACAGCGACGCCCAGGCCGCCTACGCCCGCGGCGTGCCCCTGCGGCGGCGTGGCACGGATCAGGACGTGGCGAACCTCGTCACGTTCCTCGCGTCGGACCTCGCCGCCTTCATCAGCGGACAGTTCATCTCCGTCAGCGGCGGGAACGTGATGCCCACCATCTGAGCGGTCCGTGCACGACTGCACCGGGACCGCGGCAATCGAAGACAACGGAAGTGACGGCAGGTTCTACACCTGCCGTCACTGTGTCGATTTCAGATATGCGCTCAGAGAGCGTGCACTGGCGTGGCTCGCTTCCCGCTCAGTGACGGGTCGGGACGTGGTCCGGCTTGGGGCGGTCAGCACCCATCCCGCCACCGAGGGTAGCGAAGCCCAGGATCAGGCCCAGCGCCAGCAGGAAGCTCCACCCCGCCGTCGTC